>JAODNL010000575.1 GCA_025465405.1 Pseudonocardiales bacterium
GCATGATCGTCAACTGGCACCTGCGACTCGACGCCGTGATCGCCTCGTACGCCCACTGATCGAGTTCGCCGGCCAGCACGGACTGCGGCCGACTGCGACACCGAGGCCCACCACTGCCCAACGCCCCTTCGGGGGCCGGGTGGTGGTGGGCCCTTCGTTACCGGCGCTTGACCATCTCGATGTACTTAGATAGATTTCGTGAGGTACTTAGATAGATTTATATCGGTCTAAGTACGCTAACGACATCGAGCGACGAGGACGTGGACATGAGCGATCAGATCGAGTCAACCACCGTCGACACCTCGATCCTGTTCACGCCGGTCGACCTCGGCGGGTGCACGGTGGCCAACCGCATCGCGATGGCGCCGATGACTCGTAACTTTGCCCAAGACGGCGTGCTGGCCGAGTCGGCCATCGGCTACTACCGGCGCCGGGCCGAGGGCGGCGCTGGACTCATCATCACCGAGGGCATCGCGACTTCCGACATTGGCGCGCACACCGCCACCGTGCCGCACCTGACGCCCGGCCCCGCGGCCGACATGTGGCGCCGGGTCAACGACGACGTGCACGCGGTCGGCGGCAAGATCATGGCTCAGCTCTGGCACACCGGGCTGGGCCGGATGCGGGAGTTCGCGGCCGACCCCGAGCAGCCCTCCATCGGCCCGGTGATTGAGTATCTGCCGGCCGACACCCCGCTGGCCGCGGGCGGGATCCATCCGCCCGGCCGGGCGATGAGCCAGGCTGACATCGACGCCACGATCGATGAGTACGCGGCCGCGGCGGCCAACGCGCAGGCGGCCGGATTCGACGGAATCGAGCTGCACGCGGCGCATGGCTACCTCATCGACCAGTTCTTCTGGTCGCAGAGCAACCGCCGAACCGACGGCTACGGCGGCGATCTCGCGCAGCGCACCCGATTCGCCGTCGAGATCATTCAGGAGATCCGGCGCCGGGTCGGCCCGAGTTTCCCGATCGGCCTGCGCTTTTCGCAGTGGAAATTGCCGGAGCACTACACGGTCCAGGCCTTGGCCGATCCGGCCGAACTCGAGGTCATGCTCACCCCGCTCACCCAGGCCGGCGTCGACTTCTACGACGCGTCGACCCGCCGGTACTGGGAGACCGAGTTCGACACAGAGCTAACGCTGGCGGGCTGGACCAAGAAGATCACCGGTCGGCCCGTGATCATGGTCGGTTCGGTGGGACTGGCCGGGCCGCTGGACACCGCGCACATGGACGTGGCCGTGCGACCGGAAGCCAACCTGGGCCGGGTCGTCGCGATGATCGAGACCGGACGGGCCGATCTGGTCGGGGTCGGCCGGGCGATGTTGTCCAACCCGGACTGGGGCAACAAGGTGCGCGCGGGCGACTACGCCGCCTTGGTTCCCTACGACGTGCAAGCCCTCGCCAGTCACTGGTGACGGGTCCGAGCCGGCCGCCGTAACGAGACAAGCAGTACCCAGAGAAGGAGAGCTCATGTTGGCCATCGCCGAACCCATCGTCCGTACGTTCGGCGATGCCGTGCGCCTGGAGATAGACGGCGGCGTCGCCACATTGCGCATCGACCGCCCGAAGATGAACGCCCTCGACGTCGCCACGCAGGAGGCCATCCGCGCCGCCGCCCAGGACGCGGCCCAGGACACCGAGGTGGCCGCGGTCGTGGTGTGGGGCGGTGAGCGGGTGTTCGCGGCGGGGGCCGACGTCAAGGAGATGGCTGACATGTC
This sequence comes from Pseudonocardiales bacterium, assembly GCA_025465405.1. GTDB lineage: Bacteria > Actinomycetota > Actinomycetes > Mycobacteriales > Jatrophihabitantaceae > RYN-117. The sequence goes on from JAODNL010000575.1 coordinate 1,722, forward strand.
CCATCGCCAGATGGTGGCCCGCAGTGCCGACCTGCAGTCCTCGCTGGGCGCCGTGGCGGCCATCCCGAAGCCGGTCGTGGCTGCGGTGAACGGCTACGCGTTGGGCGGCGGCTGCGAGCTCGCGCTGTGCGCCGATGTCCGGTTCGCGGCCGACAACGCTCGACTCGGCCAACCGGAGATTTTGCTCGGAATCATCCCGGGAGCTGGCGGATCGCAGCGGCTGACTCGGCTCGTCGGCATTCCCAGAGCCAAGGATCTGATCTTCACCGGCCGCCACGTCGGGGCCGAGGAGGCGTTGCGAATCGGCCTGGTCGACCGGGTCTTTCCGGCGGCCGAGGTCTACCCCGCAGCGGTGGCGTGGGCCCGAGGCTTCGTCGGGGGCCCGGCTCTGGCCTTGGCCGCGGCCAAGGCCAGCATCGATTTCGGAATCGAGAGCCCGCTGGCCACCGGGCTGGAGATCGAACGGCAGCAGTTCGCCAGTCTGTTCGCCACCGAAGACCGCCAGCGGGGGATGAGTTCGTTCGTCGAGAACGGCCCTGGAAAGGCGACATTCGTCGGAGCCTGACCGGCGGGATTTCGACGCGGTCGCCACATTGACCGCCGCGCAAACCGCCAGATACGCTGTCCCTCTAAGAATTTAGATATGTCGAAGTGTCAAAGGTTGAGCCGAGCGCCCGGTAAGGGAGAACGATGAGCCAAGCAGTTCCGGTCAGCGATCTGCCGCCCGTCGGCGTCGTGCCCGAGACGATGTGGGCCCAGGTGATCCGGGCCGAGCGCTTCGGCGATCCCCGCACCGCCTTCCAGGCCGAAGAGGTCGCCGTCCCCGAGCTGGCGCCGGGCCAGGTTCTCATCGGCGTCATGGCCGCCGGTATCAACTACAACAACGTGTGGGCCGCGCGCGGCATCCCGATCAACGTCATCGCCGACCGGCGGCGCAAGGGCGAGCCGTGGGATTTCCACATCGGTGGCAGTGACGCCTCTGGCATCGTCTACGCCGTCGGCGAGGGCGTCACCAACGTCACGGTCGGCGATCACGTGGTGACCCACCCGGGCTGGTGGGACGCGGACGATCCCTGGGTCGCTTCGGGCAAGGACCCGATGCTTGCTCCGTCGGCCAAGATCTGGGGCTACAACACCAACTTCGGCAGCTTCGGCCAGTTCTGCGTGGCCCAGGCCCACCAGGTGATGCCCAAGGCCCCGACGCTGACCTGGGAGCAGGCGGCGGCGCCCAGTCTCGTCGGCACGACTGCGTACCGGATGCTGTTCGGTTGGTCGGGCCACACGCTGCAGCGCGACGAGGTCGTGCTCGTCTGGGGCGGCTCGGGCGGTCTGGGCATCCAGGCCATCCAGCTGGCCCTCTCCGTCGGGGCCATCCCGGTCGCCGTGGTCTCGGACAGCGTGCGCGGTGACTACTGCTTGAAGTACGGCGCGAAGGGCTACATCAATCGCAAGGACTACTCGCACTGGGGTATCCCGCCGCACTGGACCGACGACGCCGGTCAGCGGGACTGGTCGAAGGATGCCCGCCGGTTCCGCGACGCGATCTCGGAGATCGTCGGCTCGCGCCGCGCCCCTCGCATCGTGTTCGAGCACCCCGGCGAGGCGACGATCCCGACCAGCGTGTTCGTCTGCGAGCCCGGCGGCATGGTGGTGATCTGCGCCGGCACGTCGGGCTACTCCGCGATGGTCGACCTACGCTACCAATGGGTTTTCCAGAAGCGGCTGCAGGGCTCGCACGGCACCAACGACGAGCAGGCCTACGCGTACAACCAGCTGATCCACGACGCGACGATCGACCCCGCGCTCGGCGACGTGATCGACTTCGACCAGATCGGCCAGGCGCACTACGAGATGGGCGAAGGCATTGAGGTCTTCGGCAATCGCGTAGCGCTGGTCGGTGCGGCGACCACCGGCTTGGGCGCGCAGACGACGCCCTGACCGTCGATCGCTGGCCAAACATCGCCGCCAGCGATCGAAGCGACGAGTACCACCCGCGTAAGCCACCACACGAGCCATCAGGCGCACCATCACCTCTCGGAAGAAGGACCGGACCCGTGGACGTCAAGAAACTTGCGATCGTCGGAGTTGGCACGATGGGCGCCGGCGTTGCCCAAGTAGCCGTGCAGAACGGGTTCGACGTCGTCGGAGTCGAACTCGACGTCGACGCGGTCGAAGCCGCCAAGAAGCGGGTGTCTGGCGGGCTGGCCCGCCTCGTAAAGCGGGAGAAGATCAGCCAGGCCGACGCCGACGAGGCGTTGTCGCGCCTGCAGATCGGCACCGACCTGGACCGAATCGCTGACGCCGACGTCGTCGTCGAGGCCGTCTACGAGGACGTCGCTCTCAAGATCGACCTGTTCACCCGCCTCGACAAGATCGCCTCGCCGAACGCGGTGCTGGCGTCGAACACCTCGACCATTCCGCTGGTGATCATGGCGGCGGCGACCTCGACGCCTGAGCGCGTGGTCGGTGTGCACTTCTTCAACCCGGTGCCGATGATGAAGCTGGTCGAGGTGATCAAGACCCCGGCGTCGGACCCGGCCGTGTTGACTACCGTCGCGAACCTGGCGGTCGCACTGGGCAAGACGCCGGTCAGCATCAACGACGTGCCCGGCTTCGTCGGCAACCTGCTGGTCGTGCCTTTCCTGCTCGACGCGATCCGGGCCTTCGAACGCGGCGTGGCGACCAAGGAGTCGATCG
>JAODNL010000591.1 GCA_025465405.1 Pseudonocardiales bacterium
TCATGCGACGGATGGGCTTCTGGCCGGCCGCGCTGCTGTCGACGCTGATCTTCGGTGGGTTCCACACCTACGAGGTCAACACCCTCGTCGGCGCCGTCACGCTGGCGCTCGTCGTCGGCGCGATCGGCCTGACGAACTGCGTCCTGGTGCGCCTCACCGACCGGCTCACGCCGGGAATCTTCGTCCACGCCACCCTCAACGGGCTCGCCGCCGCCGTCCTGATAGCCCAGACATCCCGCTGACCGGGCGACCTGAGCAATGTTGGCTCCGGCGCGCTACCAGCAGCAACCGGCGCGCACGTTCTAGCCTGACTCGCATGGCCGACGCGATGCTGAACCAGGCGAGCCTCTCCCACGCCGAGTCGTACGTGCCCGAGGACGAAGTGATCACCGCCGCCCGGGAACGCGCAGCCGAACTCGGCTGCGTCCCGATCGGACCGGCCGGCGGCGCGACGCTGAGGGTTCTCGCCGCCGCGACGCGGGCCACCAACGTCGTCGAGGTCGGGACCGGCGCCGGTGTCAGCGGCCTGTATCTGATGGGCGGCATGGCCGAGGGCGGGCAGTTCATCAGCATCGACATCGAGGGCGAGAACCAGCGCGCGGCGCGGGAGGCGTTCGCCGAAGCCGGCATCCCGAGCACCCGCTACCGGCTGATCAACGGCTCGGCGCCCGACGTCCTGCCGCGCATGCGCGATGAAACCTATGATCTCGTCTTCGTCGACGCCGACAAGACCGCGTACGGCGTCTACTTCGAGCAGGCCCTGCGGATGCTGCGCCCCGGCGGCGTGATGGCGTTCGACAATGCCCTCTGGCACGACCGGGTTGCCGACCCGTCGCAGCGCGACCCCGACACCACGACGCTGCGCGAGCTGGGCCGGACCGTGCGCGACGACCCGCGGCTGATTGCCGCACTCCTGCCGGTCGGTGACGGGCTGCTCGTCGCCGCCAAGCGCTGAATCCGGGCGTACCGGCCACCGCGTAGCGTCGGACGGGTCATGGCCTGCTACGTCGACACGGTCCGTTCCTATCCCGGGAAGGGCCTGCGCTACACCGAGTTCTGCCACCTGCTGGCCGACACCCGCGAGGAGCTGCACGAGATGGGCGAGGCCCTCGGCATCCCGCGCCGGTTCTTCCAGGATCACCCGTGGCGCTGGCACCACGATCTGCCCGAGCACCTGCGGGCTCGCGCCGTCGAGCTCGGCGCCCGCGAGGTGACGCTGCAGGAAGTCGGCCAGCTGCTGCGCCGGCGACGCGCGGCCCTCAACCAGGACGAACCGGTCGCGTAGGTTCGACGGGTGCGCATCACCGTTCTGGCCGGCGGCATCGGCGGCGCGAAGTTCCTCCGTGGCGTGCGAGCGGCGTGCCCGGATGACGACGTGACCGCGATCGTGAACACCGGCGACGACGTCACCCTGCACGGCCTGCGGATCTGCCCGGATCTGGACAGCGTCATGTACACCCTCGGCGGTGGTGCCGACGACGAGCGCGGGTGGGGCCGGCGCGAGGAGAGCTGGCGGATCAAGGCCGAACTGGAAATCTACGGCGCCGAGCCGACCTGGTTCGGCCTCGGTGACCTCGACATCGCCACCCACCTCGTGCGAACCCGCATGCTGGACGCCGGCTATCCGCTCAGCGACGTCACGGCGGCGCTCTGCGAGCGGTGGCAGCCCGGCATCCGCCTGCTGCCTATGACCGACGAGCGCTGCGAGACCCACGTGGTCGTCGACCTGGACGGCTCCCGGCGGGCGATCCACTTCCAGGAATGGTGGATCAAGCACCGCGCCGGTCTCCCCGCCCAGTCCTTCGTGCAGGTCGGTGTCGACGACGCGACGCCCGGGCCAGGTGTGCTGGAAGCCATCACGACCGCCGACGTCGTGCTCGTCGCACCCAGCAATCCGGTCGTCAGCGTCGGCACCATCCTCGGCGTGCCCGGGATCCGCGACGCGGTCGTCACCGGCCTGGCACCGGTCATCGGGCTCTCCCCCATCGTCGGCGGGGCGCCCGTGCGCGGCATGGCTGACGCGTGCCTGCCGGCGATCGGCGTCGAGGTCAGCGCGGAGGGTGTCGGCCGGCACTACGGCGCGCGCAAGGACGGCGGCCTGCTCGACGGCTGGCTCATCCACGACACCGACCGCGCCGGCGTCCCAGGCGTGGAGGTCCGCGCCGTCCCCCTGCTCATGACCGACGACGCCGCCAGCGCCGCCATGGCCCGGGCCGCGCTGGAGCTGGTGTCATGACCCCCTCTGGCATCGACCACGCGGCGCCTCGTGTCGAGATCATCCCGATCACCGGTATCGGTGAGCTGCGCCCGGGTGACGACCTGGCGCTGGCCATCGCCCAGCAGGCGCCGTCGCTGCGCGACGGCGACGTTCTCGTCGTCACGTCGAAAGCGGTCTCGAAGGTCGAGGGGCGGCTGATCGTGCTGGACACGGCCGACCCGGACGCTCGCGAGACGGCACGGCAGGAGGCCATCGAGGCCGAGACGGTTCGAATCGTCGCCGAGCGGGACACCCTGCGCATCGTCGAGACGCGGCACGGCCTGGTGCTCGCGGCCGCTGGCGTGGACGCGTCGAATGTGTCGCGCAACGAGCTCGCCCTGCTGCCGCTCGACCCGGACGTGTCGGCCGACCTCTTGCGCGAGAGCCTGCGCGAGCGTCTCGGCGTCGACGTCGCGGTGATCATCAGCGATTCGATGGGCCGACCGTGGCGGGCCGGGATCACCGACACCGCCATCGGCGTCGCCGGCATCACGGCGCTGACCGACCCCCGCGGGCGCACCGACGCGTACGGCAACGTGCTCGCGGTGACCCAGGTTGCCGTGGCCGATGAGATCGCGGCGGCGGGTGACCTCGTCAAGGGAAAGCTCGGTGGCATCCCGGTCGCGATCGTGCGCGGGCTGGCGCGCGACGGCAAGCTCGACGACGACGGGCTCGGCAGCCGGGCGCTGATCCGCGGGTCGGAGGAGGACCTGTTCCGCCTCGGTACCACCGAAGCGATGGCGGTCGGCCGCGAGGACGTCGGCTGGGCCACCGAGATCCCGCCGCCACTGCACGGTGACGCAGTCGAGGTGATCACCGCTATCAGCCCGAGCAACGACGTCGAAGCCGCGGTCCGGCAAGGCTTTCTGGGCTTCCTCTCGGCGCGACCCGACGCCATGTGGCGCTCGTGCGCACCCGGTCACCTGACCGGAAGTGCCCTGGTGATCGAGCCGTCCCGCCGGCTCGTGCTGTTGACGCTGCACCCGCGCGCCGGCATGTGGGTGCAGCTGGGTGGTCACTGCGAGCCCGGCGACCACACCCTGCTGGATGCGGCCGCACGCGAGGCGCGTGAAGAGAGCGGAATCGGCGCGCTGTCCTTCGACCCGGCGCCACTTGGCCTGGACGTGCACGCGATCACCTGCTCGCTGGGCGTGCCCACCCGCCACTTCGACGTCCGCTTCCTGGCCGTCGCGCCGGAGGGCGCCGAGCCGGTGCGCAGCGACGAGTCCCTCGACCTGCGGTGGTTCCCGTGGGACGGGCTGCCCGAAGGCGTCTCCCCGGAGTTGCCGCGCCTGGTGGAGGCCGCCCGCTCCCGGCTGGCCCTGTGACGGCCGATCTCGCCGCGGTCCTGTCCACAGTGGACAGCTGGCCGGTGCCGACCGCTGCCGCGGCCGTCGTCGGTCCCGACGGCGTGCTCGCCGCGCACGGCCCGACCGACCGGCCGTTGCCGCTTGCCTCGGTGACCAAACCGCTGGCGGTCCTGGCCGTGCTGGTGGCCGTCGAAGAAGGCGCGCTGGAGCTTTCCGATCCGGCCGATGACACGCTCATCCCTGGCGCGACGCTGCGGCACCTGCTCGCGCATGCCTCCGGACTGGCGCCGGAGCGGCCGCTGCGGTCGTTCGCACCGGGCGTGCGGCGCGTCTACTCCAACGTCGGCATCGAGCTGGCCGGCGAGCGGGTCGAGGGGGCGGTGGGAATGCCGTTCGCCTCGTACTTCGACCAGGCGCTGGTCCAGCCGCTCGGCTTGCGCGGCACGTCGCTGCCGGGATCGCCCGCGCGTGACGGGCTCTCGACCGTCGACGATATCGCCCGGGTCATCCAGGAAGTGCTGACGCCGCAAGGGGTTCTGCATCCGTCGACCATCGCCGAGGCGACCACCGTGCAGTTCCCCGGGCTGCGCGGCGTGCTGCCCGGTTTCGGCAGTCAGGACCCGAACGACTGGGGCCTCGGCTTCGAGATCCGTGCCGACAAGCACCCGCACTGGACCGGCGCCGCGAACTCACCCGGCACGTTCGGGCACTTCGGGCAGAGCGGCACGATGTTCTGGATCGACCCGATAGCGCGAGTCGGGCTCGTCGCGCTCACCGACCGGGACTTCGACCAGTGGGCCGCGCAGGCGTGGCCCGCGCTGTCCGACGCCGTCCTCGCCGCGCTGGGCTAGCACTGCCGGATCATCATGCGATCGGGTCGCTCGAACCGCACGATCGCATGATCATCGGAAAGATGGATATCTAGATAGCCCGGATGTCCACCGGGGCGAACCGCGGACCGAACCGCGGCTTGGCTACACCGGACATCTCGATCAGCCGCACCACGCGCTGGCGCTGACCGGCCCACGGCTGGAGCAGGGCAACCAGCTCCGCGTCGGACCCGCGAGGACGCCCGGTCAGGAAATGCACGACGACGTCCTTGATGTGGAAGTCGCCGACGCTGACCGCGTCCGGATCACCGAGCGCCCGCTGGGCGGTCTCAGCCGCCGTCCACTCGCCGACGCCCGGCACGACACGCAGCCGAGCGAGCGCCTCGGCCGGCGCCATCGCGGCGCACTCCTCGAGCCGCGCGGCCACGGTGGCCGCGGCGCGGATGGCCCGCTGCCGCCGCGAGTCCACCCCCATCCGGTGCCAGTCCCAGGTCGGG
>JAODNL010000595.1 GCA_025465405.1 Pseudonocardiales bacterium
ACGGTGTGCTGCTGTCCATCCAAGGCGGTTCGGACCTCGGCCTGTTCGAGATCAACGAGGCGGCCTCGCTCGTGGCCGAGGCGGCCCACCCCGAGGCGAACATCATCTTCGGTGCCGTCATCGACGACACCCTCGGTGACGAGGTGAAGGTGACGGTCATCGCCGCCGGCTTCGACAGCGGGCAGCTGCCGTACAAGAAGGTGGACATCCGCCGGGAGCCCGCGGCCCCGCCGCGCGGTGCCGCACAGTCGTCCGTGGGAGGTGCGGCCGGGTCGCAGGCCGCGGAGGCCCGCGGGTCGGAGCCGGCGGCCGGATACTCCAGGCCGACCACGACGGCGACGAACGGGACACGTAGCCCGATCAACCTCGACGACGATCTGGATGTCCCTGACTTCCTCAAGTCCTGAGCCGCACCCGGTTCCCGTGCCCGATCCGACGGGCTCGACCGACGGCCACCGCCGGGCCGAATTGGTCAGCTCGCTTGCCGGGGTGCGGCGGCGCATCGCGGATGCCTGCGCCGCTGCCGGCCGGGCGAGCCGCTCGGTCACCCTCATCGCGGTGACCAAGACCTACCCGGCCTCGGACGTCGTGACGCTGGCCGGACTCGGCGTGCTGGATATCGGCGAGAGCCGGGACCAGGAAGCCATCGCCAAGGTTTCGGACGTGGCCCGCCTGCTGGGCTTGGTGGGCGGCGACGTCCCGGCCCCACGCTGGCATTTCGTCGGACGGCTGCAGTCCCGCAAGAGTCGATCGGTGGCCGGCTACGCGCATGCGGTCCACTCGCTCGACCGCATCGAGCTGGTCGACCGGCTTGCCACCGAGGTGGCGCGAGCCGAGCGCGACCCGCTGGAGGTCTACCTCCAGGTCAGCCTGGACGGCGACCCTGATCGTGGCGGCGTCACCGTCGAGCAACTGCTGCCGCTGGCCGACGCCGTCGAGGAGCGCGCCGAGTTGCTGCTGCGCGGTGTGATGGCGGTGGCGCCGCTGGGCGCGGACCCCGACGCGGCGTTCGCCGACCTGGCCGCCGCCTCGTCGCGGCTGCGCGCCGAGCATCCGCAGGCGACCGCGATCTCGGCGGGCATGAGCAACGACCTGGAGGCGGCCATCCGCCAGGGCTCGACACACGTGCGTGTCGGTACGGCGTTGCTCGGCCGTCGGGGGCCCGTTTTCGGCTAGCGTCCACTCAGCAGCTTCATCCCCACAGCCACACGAGTCACAGCAGCACCCGACTTCTGGAGGATCCAATGCCCGGTGCGATGCGCAAGATGGGCGTCTATCTCGGCCTGGTCGAAGATGACGACTACGCCGACGCCGACGGGTACGGACCTGCCACCGAGCGGGCCCCAGCCCGTCGCGAGGACTACGCCGAGGCGCGCTACCCCCGGGAGCACGGGTACTCGCGACACGCCGAGGTGGCCCACGTCGCCGCCCGGGACTACGGCGACGACCCGGATGGGTACCAGGCCGGCTACCCCGAGGAGCACCTCCCGCCGTACCAGATCACCACGCTGCACCCGCGCACCTACAACGAGGCGCGCACGATCGGCGAGCAGTTCCGCAAGAGCACGCCGGTCATCATGAACCTCACCGAGATGGACGATGCCGACGCCAAGCGCCTCGTCGATTTCGCCGCCGGGCTGACGTTCGGCCTGCACGGGCGCATCGAGCGGGTCACCGCCAAGGTGTTCCTGCTCAGCCCGCACAACGTCACCGTCACGGCCCAGGACAAGGCCCGGATCGCCGAGACGGGCTTCTTCAACCAGAGCTGACCAGACCGAGCCGAGCGGCCTGGCACCATGATGGGTGCCAGGCCGTTGTCCTGGCATGCGGGCGTACCAGCACCACAGAAGGACGACAGGAGTACGACGATGAAGCTGTTCTGGGGTGTCGTCTCCTACATCCTCTACTTCTACATCCTGATCGTGCTGGCCCGGTTCGTCGTCGAAGCCACCCGCCAGTTCGCCCGTTCGTGGCGCCCGGTGGGGGTCGCCGCGATCGGCCTCGAACTGGTCTATCTGGCGACCGATCCGCCGCTACGTCTGCTCAGACGGGTGTTGCCGCCGGTCAGACTGGGTAGTGTGAGCCTCGACTTGAGCATCATGATTCTGCTTCTCGCTATCCTTGGCCTCCGATGGATTGCCTTGACGCTTGGTTAGCGCCGAACGCCTAGGATCTATCCGCCCTGCTGAACGCAACACGAGCGCGCCGGAACGACCGGTTCGCGACGACCACGAGGTGACCGAATGCCGTTGACCCCCGCTGAAGTTCACAACGTCGCGTTCAAGAAGCCGCCTATCGGTAAGCGTGGATACGACGAGGAAGAGGTCGACGCCTTTCTCGACATCGTCGAGGTCGAGCTGTCGCGTCTCATCGAGGAGAACAACGACCTGCGGGCCAGGGCCGGTACAGGTGCCGGCGCGGCCGTAGCGACCGGTAGCGACGGCGCGAGTGCGGCGGAGCTCACGGCGGCGCGCGAGGAGAACGGCCGCCTGCAGTCGCACGTGGCGGAACTCGAGCGAGCGCTGAACCAGGGCAAAGACGGCGCCCAGCAGCAGGTCGTGCAGTTGCAGCAGCAACTCGCCCAGACCGAGCAGCAGCTGGCCGAGAACCGCCGCCAGCTCGAGCAGGCCCAGCAGATGGCCGAACAGGCCCGAGCCCAGGCGGCGCAGACCGCGGCCAAGACCGGCGAGGCGGCGCCGAGCGCCGAGCACCACGCGCAGGCCGTCCAGGTGCTCGCGCTCGCGCAGCAGACCGCCGATCAGCACCTCGCCCAATCCAAGGCCGAGGCCGAGCGGCTGCTCACCGACGCGAAGTCCAGCGCGGAGTCCACGCTGTCCGACGCGCAACAGCGCTCCACCAAGCACCTCAGCGATGCCGAGACGCGCGCCAAGCAGCTCGACCAGGACAGCGCGGCCCGCGCTTCGCAGGCCATCCAGGACGCCGAGCAGCGCGCCGCGACGATCACCGCCCAGTTCGAGCAGCGCAAGGCGGCTCTCGAGCGGCGGGTCGAGGAGCTGCGGACCTTCGAGCGGGAGTACCGCACCCGGCTCAAGAGCTACCTGGAGTCCCAGCTACGGGACCTCGACGCCAGTGGCAAGGCTGAGCCGGCCGGCGTCAACACCCAGAAGAACACCGAGTACGCCGACGCTCAGCAGGGCTGACCGGGGAGCTGCACTCGGCGCGGCTCGAGGGATGTGAGTTCCGATGGTGCTGATCGGGCTGCTGGTCATCGCCCTGATCTGCTTGGTGCTCGGCCTCGTGCTGCCCAGTTCGGCGTGGTTGATCGCCTCGCTGATCGCGAGCGCAGGTGCCGGCTACCTGCTCTGGAAACTGCGTAACTCCGTCGGCTCAGCGGGCTCCGTCGGCCGGGCGGCGACGGCCTCCACGCACACCGGTGTGCCGGCGACAGCCGCCGCGAACGGCGCCGGGCCGGCGCCCGTCGATTCGGCTGCGGGGTCGGACGGCGACGCTGACAGCGTCGAGGTCCCAGCTGAGGCTCCCGTCCAGGACGACGGCCAGGTCTGGGTGATCGACGGCCGGCCGCGCTACCACCTAGCCGACTGCGCGATCATCCAGGGCCAGGAGGCCGAACCGATCCCGTTCGAGCAAGCCACGGAGGACGGCTTCATGCCGTGCTCGCTGTGCGAGCCGAACGTCGTCCGGGCCCGCTGACTAGCCCGCTCGCCGCACCCACAGGTGCAGGCCCAGGTCGTCGTCCTCGGCACTGAACGCCTCGACGCCGGCACCCGGCGCACCCTCACGCACGCTGGTCGCGAGTACCTCGCTCGCCAGCTGATCGCCGTGCGCCCGGATCGCTTCCGCCGGACCGGGTGAGCCGCCCACGCGCCACCACAGCTCGATCCGGTCGGTCACGTCCAGCCCGGCATTCTTGCGGGCCTCCTGGACGACGCGCACGATGTCGCGCAGCAAGCCGGCCAGCCGCAGCTCGTGAGTCAGTTCCAGATCGAGGGCTACGGTCTCCGACCCCGCGCTGGCGACCGCCCAACCCGATCGCGGCGTCTCGGTGACCACCACGTCCTCGCCCGTGATCGCCACCTGCTCGCCGTCCACCTCCAGCACGGCCGAACCGCCGGCGACCGCGGCGGCGACGACACGCGGGTCGGCAGCCGTGATGGCCTTCGCGACGGCCTGCGTGGATCCGGCGAACCGCCGGCCGAGTGCGCGGAAGTTGGGCTTCACAGTGACGTCGACGAGCTCGTCGGCCTCAGCCTCGGCGAGGGTCGCCAGCTCCACGACGTTGAGCTCGTCGGCAACCTCCTGGCGCAGCTCCTCGGGCAAGGCTGCCCAGCCCGCTGCGGAGATCAACGCGCGGCCCAGGGGTTGGCGGGTCTTGACGCCGGACTCGGCGCGAGCGGCCCGCCCCAACTCAACCAGCCGTCGCACCAGCGCGACCTGCTCGCCGAGCACGGTGTCGACGAGGGTTCTGTCCGCGCGCGGCCACGCGGCCAGGTGCACCGAGTCGACCGACCCGGTGGGGGCGAACAGCGCGCCCCACACCCGCTCGCTGATGAACGGCACGAACGGCGCGAGCAACCGGGTGAGCACGTCCAGGCACTCGTGCAGCGTCGCGAGAGCCGCCGGGTCACCGTCCCAGAAGCGCCGCCGGGACCGGCGCACGTACCAGTTCGACAGGCCGTCGATGTAGTCGGCCAGCTGCTTCCCGGCGCGAGCGGTGTCGAAGTTCTCGAGAGCGTCGTCGACCGTCGCCGCGAGGCTGTGTGCGCCGGACAGCGCCCAGCGGTCCAGTGCCGTGCGCGGCGCACCGGCGTCTGAACCGGGCGTCCAGTCGTTCGCGCGCGCGTACAGCGACTGGAACGACGCGATCGACCAGAACGTCCGCAGCACCTTCGACGCGATCTCGTCGAGCACCTTGTGCCCGACCCGGCGCGCTGACCACGGCGATCCGGCGCAGAGCATGAACCAGCGCAGCGCGTCGGCTCCGTGCTCGTCCATCAGCGGGATCGGCTCGAGGATGTTGCCGAGGTGCTTGCTCATCTTGCGGCCGTCCTCGGCCAGGATGTGTCCGAGGCACAGCACGTTGCGGTAGCTGTTCCGGTCGAAGACGAGCGTCCCCACGGCCATGAGCGAGTAGAACCAGCCGCGGGTCTGGTCGATCGCCTCGCAGATGAAGTCGGCTGGGTAGGCCGCGCGGAACTGCTCCAGGTTGCGGTGCGGGGCACCGAACTGGCCGAACGGCATCGAGCCGGAGTCGAACCAGGCGTCGATCACCTGGGGCACCCGGCGGTAGGTACCCTCCTCGCCGGGGAGAGTGAACGTCACGTCGTCGACCATCGGCCGGTGCGGATCGTCGAGGTCGACGCCGGACAGCTCGCGCAGTTCGGCCAGCGAGCCGAGGCACACCATGCGCGACGGATCGGCGTCGTTGCGCCACACCGGCAGGGGCGTGCCCCAGAACCGGTCCCGCGACAGCGCCCAGTCGATGTGGTTGGCCAGCCAGTCGCCGTAGCGGCCGTGCTTGATCGTGGGGGGGTACCAGTTCGTGGCCTCGTTCTCGGTAAGCAGCCGATCCTTGATCGCGGTGGTGCGCACGTACCAGGACGGCAGCGCGTAGTACATCAGCGGCGTGTGGCAGCGCCAGCAGTGTGGGTAAGCGTGTGTGTAGGGCACGTGCCGGAACAGCAGGCCGCGCTCCTTGAGGTCGGTCAGCAACCGGTCGTCGGCGTCCTTGAAGAACATCCCGCCGACCTCGGGAACCTCAGGCCGGAAGTGCCCGTCCGGACCGATCGGGTTCACGACGGGCAGGCCGTACGCGCGGCTTACTGCGAGGTCGTCGGCGCCGAACGCCGGCGCTTGGTGCACCAGGCCGGAGCCGTCATCGGTGGTGACGTAGTCGGCGAGCACGACGTAGTTGGCACCCTCTACCGGCACGAAGTCGAACGGCCGCCGGTAGGTCCACCGCTCCATCTCCGGACCGCTGAACGTCGCGGTGATCTCCGCATCGTCGCCGAGTGTCTTGCGCACCAGCGCTTCGGCGACGACCAGGTTGCCCGCTTCGGTTCGAACGACGGCATAGGTGACGTCCGGGTTCACCGCCACGGCGACGTTGGACACCAGCGTCCACGGTGTCGTGGTCCACACGAGGAGATCGGCCTTGCCGGCCCACGGCCCTGACGTCAGCGGGAACCGGACGAAGACCGACGGGTCGGTGACCTCCTCGTATCCCTGCGCGACCTCGTGGTCGGAGAGGCCGGTGCCGCAGCGGGGGCAGTACGGCGTGACGCGGTAGTCCTCGACGAGCAGTCCCTTTTCGAAGATCTGCTTCAGCGCCCACCACACCGACTCGACGTAGTCGGGGTTCATCGTCCAGTACGCGTTCTCGTAGTCGGCCCAGTAGCCCATGCGCTCGCTCATCGCCTCGAACGCGTCGACGTGGCGCTGGACGTTCTCGCGGCACTTCGCGTTGAACTCCGCGATGCCGTAGGCCTCGATGTCGGGCTTTCCGGTGAAACCCAGCTCCTTCTCGACGGCCAGCTCGACCGGGAGCCCGTGGCAGTCCCAACCGGCGATGCGGGGGACGTAGTGGCCCTTCATCGTCTTGAAGCGCGGGAAGACGTCCTTGAACACGCGCGCCTCGACATGGTGCGTGCCGGGCATTCCGTTCGCGGTCGGTGGCCCCTCGTAGAAGGTCCAGCGCGGTCCGTCCGCCGTCTGCTCCAGGCTGCGTGTGAACACGCGCCGCTCGCGCCACTGCGCGATGATCTCGTGGTCCAGCGCGGCGAGATCGACGTGCGCCGGCAGCGGCTGGTAGCCCTCGGTACTCACGGGTGCCGCGTCTCCTTCGAGTCGGTGCGGGACTCGAGGGACGACGCCGGGCCGCACTGCCAGCCCGCGCAACCGCGGTACCACCCTCGTTGACACGTCCGCGAGGACGTGCCCACTTCGTTCGGGTCCGGCTCTACTGGGGCGCGCGCTGCCGCTAGCCCGTTCTTCCGGTGCTCGGAGGTGATTTCACCAGCGGTTCGGGCCCCTGGGCTCGCACCGTCCCCAGGTCGCTTCGGGCTGATCTCCGCGGCTACTCGTCCTCGTCGTCGCCCCGCCAGCCTAGCCGGTCCGGCAACCGTCCTAGCGGTGTCGGACGCCGCTGCTGCCGCGTTCCGCGGCCGCCGAGCGGCGTGGATACTGGCGGGCGGCTCGCAGGACTCGTATATTGACCGCCTTTGCGGGCGCAGGGTGCACGACTCGGCCGCGAACGCCGTTCCGATGACGAGAGGGGTGGCACATGGCCGCCGTAGCACGGATTGGTCGAGCGTTGCGCCGTGCCGGCGGGTCGCGCCCGGAGGCCGCCAAGGCAGGTCCCGCCCGCAAGGGCGGCCCCGTCACGGTGGCCGCGACATCGGCTAAGAAGGCCGCGCCCGTGACGAAGGCGGCCGCCCGTGTCGCCCCGACGAAGGCGACGCGCACGGGCGCGCCCGCAGCGAAGCCTGCGCGCGCGACCAAGGCTGGGCCGGCCAAAGCCGCGCGGCCGGCCAAGGCTCGGCCCGCGAAAGCCGCGCCCGTGAGCAAGACCACGGCGCGGAAGGCGACGCCCACGATAGATGTCCGACCGCGCGGAAGGGCCACCGCCGGCAGGGCGGCACCCGCCAAGAAGGAGCCGGTGAAGAAGGTGGCACCAGCGAAGAAGGTCGCACCCGTGAAGAAGGCAGCTCCCGCGAAGATTGCTACTTCGGCCAAGAAGACACCGGCGACCAAGACGCCCGCGACCAAGACGCCCGCGAGCAAGACGCCCGCGAGCAAGACGCCGGCTACGAAGGCATCGCCGGTTCGCAAGGCCGCCGCCACGAATTCAGCTGCCGCGAGGCCGGCGCCCGCGAAGACCGGCGCGACACCGG
>JAODNL010000630.1 GCA_025465405.1 Pseudonocardiales bacterium
CGAAGGACTTGCAACCGTCGATGTCTTCACTGTGCAGGTAGCCGTCGCCTTCCGCCGTCAGCGGCAACCCGAGCGCCTCCACGTACAACCCTCGACTGACACTCGGGTCAGGGGTGATCACTGCGACGCTCGTCATGAATTGCACATCAATGGATCACCTTCCCGTGTTCGTTCCACCAATCCTGCGATCGTCGCATCCTGCGCCGACAGCCGGTGACGAACTCCATGGCAGTCTCGTAAGACGATCGGCCAGCGGGACGTAGGCGATCGTTGGGCTGGGTACGCGTTCGAGCTTGAGCGCTTCGGCCTACGATCTTGATACGCAACCAGCGTGCACATCAATGGGAGGTGCTTGTGCGGATCGGTGTGTTGGGAACGGGCGGTGTCGCGCAGACAATGGCCACCGCGTGGTCGAAGGCAGGGCGCGAGGTGACCCTCGGTTCGCGCGATCCGGGGTCGAAGTCGCTCGAGGTCTTGGTGCGGCCGCTCGCGGACGTCGTCGCAGGCGCCGATGTGGCCGTGAATGCCACTCCCGGCGCCGACTCGCTGGACACACTGATCGCGATCGGCGCTCCCAGCTTCGCGGGCAAGGTGCTCACCGACGTCGCGAACGCGAATACCCCGTCGTTCGAGCTCGTCTATCCGAATTCAAGCCTCGGCGAGAAGCTGCAGGACGCGTTGCCGAGCGCGCACGTCGTCAAGACGATGAACACCGCTGCGATGACGGTGTTGACCGACCCGGCCTCGCTCGGTCCGAGCAGCGTGTTCTTGTCCGGCAACGACGCAAACGCTAAGGCGACTGTCGCGGGACTGCTCGCCGACCTCGGCTGGGCCGAGGACGCGATCATCGACCTCGGCGACATCACGACCGCACGCGGCGTCGAACACTACTTCCTGCTGTTTGCCGCGCTAATGCAGGCCGGCGGTCCGAACTTCAACATCCGCGTCGTCCGTTGAGCACGGAAAGGAACGCGCGATGAGCATGCTCTACCTGGCTCAGCCCGAGCAGCAGCAACAACTCGAGTGGCTCGACGGCGGGACCCTGGCCATGCTGCTCGACGGCGCAGCCACCGACGGGCAGCTGATGATGGGCCGGTTCGATGTCGGCGAGGGCGAGGCGCCGCCGTACCACAAACACCTGCACGAGGACGAGATTTTCATGCTGATCAAGGGAACCGCCCTGGTCTGGTGCGACGACCAAGAGCACGAACTCGCCGAAGGCGGCGTCGTGTTTCTGCCCAAGCAGGTCCCACACGGCTACCGCATCACGTCGAAGCGGGCGGATCTGCTGATGATCAACACGCCAGCCGGCATTGAGGGGATGTTCCGCGCGACGGGACGGGACAAGTCAACACCGCGCCCGCCTGGCTTCCAGGTAAGGCCCGATCCGGCGACGGCCGAGCAGTACGGCAACGTTGTGCTCGGACCACCGCGCTGATGAGCGATGCGCTCGGTCAGCCACCCTCCGGCGGCGACCAACGGCATGGCCGCAGCGATCGGGCCTACCGACCCTGTAGTAGACGATGACGTCCGGCAGCCGGGCCGCCCCACACAAGATCAGTGGTGTCGGTAGCCGAACGACTTGCCGTGATGAACCAGCAGCGCCCGGCAGCAACCGCGACTAGCCGCGTCTCGTCACCGTAAGCGGATCGCCTGCGGAAATAGAGCTGGCCCCGTTGCCGGCGATGCCCGCCTCGACGCACGGAGGTTCGTCGGCGTTCCGGTGGCGGGTCATCATCTATCGGACACTGTTCCGCTCGCAGTTCGCCCATGATTCGCGACCGGGCTCGATCGGGGTCCGCGAATATCCCGCCGCGTGACCAACTCCGTCCGGGCGCACCCGTGAAACGCTCCGCAACATCGGTCCGACACTATGGCTCCTACGGGCTCACTGGACACATCCTTCGCAGGGCAGGAAGACTGTCGAACGTGACGCTCCTTGCTCTGGCGCCCCACACGGGCACGCGCCTCGCGGAGGTCGGGTTCCTGTTCATTGTGTTCGCTGGGATCTGGCTCGCCGCCGCGCAAATCCCGACAATAAAGTTTGGTACCGCCCGAACAATCGTCGCAGGCATCGCACTCGCGGCCGCCGGCGTGCTGCTGATCATCGCCACGCATTGGGGCCACTTCGGCTAGCCGATAAGTGCCCGGACAACGATCGGCATGCGGCCACCCATCACCGCCGCCGGCGACGCTTCGGGCGGCGTATCGCTGATCGTTCGTTGCCCGATTCTGCCGAGCTATTCGAGGGGGCGGCGGGCGAGGGTTTTTGGGGTGCGGCCAAGTAGCCACGCGCCTGCGGCGGCGACAGCCGGCAGGCCGAGGATCAGGGCCGCCAGGTCCGGGTAGGGAGGCTGGTTGAGATAGCTGATGTCGTGCCAGTGCCAGGCGATCAGCGCCAGGTAGGCCGTGGCGGTGCCGAGAATTCCGCCCAGGAGTGCCAATGCTGCGGCGGATGCCGCGTTGAGCGTGCGGCGGGTGGCGCCGCTCGCGCCGGTCGCGGTGAGCGTGTGTAGGTCGCCCGCGGTCTCGCTGCGGATCAGCCCGACGGTCATGGCCAGAACGCCGAGTGCGACGAGCAGGCCGACCAATGTCGAGTAGTCGCGCAGATGCTGCAGGGTGCGGTCCGGCCCGGTCCGGGTCTCGATGGTGATCCCGGCGGCTGCGGCGCGATGTCGGGCGTCGGTGATCTGCGCCGAGGTGATCGCGTGCTGGGCCTGAATCAGCCAGCCGATCGGTTCGGCGGTGTATCCGCTGGCACTGAGGGCCTTCGGCGTGATCAGCGTGTTGGGGGCCGAGGTGTAGTTCGGCAGCAAGCTGGAGGCCTGCACCGAGACGGGTCGGAAGTCCCCCTTGAACCCGGTACCGAGCTCGATCCCCCTCAGGTCGCGACGCGAGCTCAGGATCTCACTGCCCGGGGCGATGCCGGCGGCCGTCACCCGGTAGAGGGCGAGCACGGCGGGGGTGGCCACATAGGGGGTCGTGACGTGGTTCCAGCCCTGGCCACGCCCTGGCACGCTGATCTGGTGGACCAGGCTCGCTTGGCTGGCGTCAGGTGGTGCCCCCGCTGGCACGGGCGTGGTCAGGTCTTCGGCGGCGTCCAGTTCGACGACGGTGTTGCTCCCGAGCGCCTGCGCAATGGCGTCGGCTGTCGACCGGACGCTCGCGACGACCGCCGGGTTGGGCACGGCCGGCGTGGTGGTGGCACCTCCCGCCGGAGCGATGCCGAGTCCCGGTCCGCCTTGCTGGTTGGGGTTGTTGAGCCAGACGATGAGCTGGTTCGTAGGCAGGTTCCCACCGGTGAGGGTGTGGTCGTGGGCCTGCTGTGCGGCGGCAGTCAGTGCGATCGTGGCGGCGATGCCGACGGCGAGGCTAGCCGCGGCGAGCGCGGCGCCGGAGCGGGCCTGGTAGCGGGCCAGGTCTCGCAGGGCCAGGCGGACCGCGATCGGCGCCCGGCCCGCCACTTGGGCGACGGCCTGTACCGCCAAAGGCGCCATGAACAGGAGCCCGA
>JAODNL010000648.1 GCA_025465405.1 Pseudonocardiales bacterium
CCGCCGCCGGCGGCGGCGCCCAGACCCGGCGCCGCGCCCTCGCGGGCTCGGTCCGGAGCGATCGACATGTCTCACCCGTCCCGATCCCCGATCTCCTCGTCACTCGACCTGGACGAGCCGACCGAGCCGAGCCCGCACGCTCCGGTCCGACCCGCGCCCGTCGTGCCGGTCGAACGCGCTTACCCCGTCACCCGGGTGCGCGCCGGAACCCGCACGATCCTGACGGTGAAAGCGCCGACGGTCACGCTCACCCGGACCCAGAGCGGCATCGGGACGTTGACGTTCGAAGCGGCCTGCTCAGATGCGGTCGGCGATCTGCGGCTGGGCGCCGCGTACCAACTGCGGTCCGGTGTTTCGTCGACAGTGCAGTCCTCAGGTGGCAACCGGTTCGCACCGCCGCGGGCCCGCCGTCCCGTACTCGTCGGCGCACGGGACCGCTACGAGCGGATCAGCGTCGACTTGCGCCAGGCCCAGGATCTCGAGCGGTTGATGGTGTTCGCGTTCTCGGACAGCCGCGCGGAGCTCACGTGGGGCGGCACCCTCATCACCACCACATTCGGCGGCGCGAAGATCGAACTGCCCCTCGAGGAGCTGCGCGGGCCGATCGCGGTGCTCATGTCGGTCTACAACGTCGGCGGCGAGTTCGTCTTGCGTGCGGAGATGCTGCCGATCGCGGGCTCGATCCGCGAGGCGTCCCGCGCCTTCGGCTACGACCGGATCAGCTGGCTGGACGACCGCACGCCGGTCGAGTGACGGCACCGCTACACCCGGTCATCCGTTAGCGTGGCGGGACTGCTCACGAGGGGCCAGGATGCGGCACTGCGATATTCCGACCGACGCCGACCGGCGGCGGTTGCTCCCGTGCGCGGCCCGATGACGGGCCTCTGGTCCGGCCAGTGGGTGGCCGATCGGCTCGGTCTCGCGCTGGAGGGCGACGGCGGCCCCGTGGCGGTGACCGACCTCGTCGGCGTCGCGGTCCGTTACAACGCGCGCCGCTCGCATCTTCTCGTGTCGACCGTGCTGGGCAAGCACGTTCCGGCAGATCCGCGTGTCGTCTACGACACCGGCCGGCAGCTCGGCGATCTGGTGGCCCAGCACGTCGCCGGCCAAGTGGTCGTGCTCGGATACGCCGAGACGGCCACCGGCCTTGGTCACACCGTCGCCGACGCGCTCGGCGCGGACTACCTCCATTCGACCCGCCGGCACGTCGCCGGAGTCGAGCCGCTCGGCGGGTTCGAGGAGGAGCACAGCCACGCGACGTCGCACCTGCTGCTGCCCGAAGACCCGTCGATGCTGTCGAGCGGTGACGTGCTCGTGCTTGTCGATGACGAGCTGTCCACGGGCCGCACCGCGCTCAACACGATCGCCTCGCTGCACGCGGATCATCCGCGCGAGCACTATGTGATTGCCGCACTGGTCGACGTCCGAGACCCCGACGAGCGGCACCGGATGGCAAGCACTGCCGCGGCGCTCGGCGTGCGCGTGGACGTCGTTGCGCTCGCGGCCGGCCGGGTAACGCTTCCGGCGGAGTTCGCGCCACGTGCCGCGGAGGTCATCGCGGCGCAGCCCGGGCGCGTCGCGTCGGCCGGGCCGGTGCGCGTGCGCCGGGCTGGTAGGTGGCCGACGCGAGCACGTGACGGCGGCCGGCACGGCTTCGGCGCCGCCGACCGCGTCGCCGCGCACGCCGCCGCCACCGAATGCGCGTCAGCGATCGCCACCGAGCTGCGGGGCGACCGGGTCCTGGTGCTCGGCTTCGAGGAGTTGATCTATGCACCACTGCTGCTCGCCCGCGCCGTTGCCGACCTCAGCCCGCGACGCACGGTCCGGTTCTCGTCGACGACACGGTCACCGGTGGTTGTGATCGACGAGCCCGGGTATCCGATCCGTTCCGGACTCATGTTCGCCAGTCATGACGATCCGGACGACGGACCCGGCACGCGGTACGCCTACAACATCGGGCCCGGCGCGTTCACGGATGTCGTCGTGGTCGTGGACGACGTGGCCGACACTGCGGAGTTGCACGCACCCGGTGGGTTGCTGTCGCAGCTCGGCGTCCTGTGCGACGACGTGCATCTGGTGACGCTCCCCAGCTATCGGCCGGTGTCGGTGGGACTGGCACGATGACCACGTCGACCGCCGCGCGACGCACGCTGCCCGAGCCGTTGCGGGGCCCGCACTTCGGAAGCTACGCAGCCGACGACGTGTCGTGGTTGCTGACCGATCTGTCGGACCTGGCGCTCGAGGCGCCGACCGAGCAGCGCGAGGCCGCGATCCAGTCCGGCCGGGCGCACTACGCGGAGTCCCTGCCGATCGAATACCAACCCAGCGCGGACTATCAGGACTTGTTCGCGGTCGCGCTGCGCCGATCCGCGCGCCGGCTCGCGCACGCGGTCGGTGTCGTCACCGACCTCGTACTGGCCGAGCGCGGCGAGGACGTCGTGCTGGCGTCGCTCGCGCGGGCCGGCACGCCGATCGGCATCCTGATGCGCCGCTGGGCGAGCTTCGCGCACGGCGTCGACGTGCCGCACTACGCGGTGAGCATCGTTCGTGGCCGCGGGATCGATGTAGTTGCGCTGCGGTACCTGGCCGCGCACCACGATTCCGCCGCCGTCGTGTTCGTCGACGGATGGACCGGGAAGGGCGCGATCGTCCGAGAGCTGAGCGCTGCCGTAACGGCGGCAAATGCGGCGCTGGGGACGGCGTTCTCGCCGGCATTGGCGGTGCTGGCCGACACCGGAAGCTGCGTCGAGACCTACGGCACGCGGGCGGATTACCTGATTCCGTCGGCATGTCTGAACTCGACGGTGTCCGGTCTCGTGTCGCGCACGGTCCTCAACGACCGGCTGATCGAACCGGGTCGCTTCCACGGTGCCAAGTGCTATCCCGCGTTGGCCCACGCGGACGTCTCGGCGGACTTCCTCGACGCGATCACCGCCGAGTTCGGCGCCGTCGTCCGGTCCGTCGCGCGTGACCGGCCGCGCGTCCAGCGCTCGGACCGGCGCGCGACGTGGACGGGGTGGGCGGCCGCCGAGCACCTCGCGGCGCGGTACGGCATAACCGATCTCAACCTCGTCAAGCCCGGCGTCGGCGAGACGACCCGCGTGCTGCTGCGACGGGTGCCCTGGCGGGTGCTCGTGCGAGCGGACGCGCGCGCAGAGGTACGACACGTGCTGTTGCTCGCCCGCCAGCGCGGGGTCGAGGTCGACGAGGTCGACGACCTTCCGTTCAGCTGTGTCGGGCTGATCCGGCCGGGGTTCGACCGCGGCGGTCATGCGGCGTGAGGGTGCTCGTCGCCAGCGACCTGGACGGGACGCTGGTGTATTCGCGGCGCTCGGCCCGGCTCGCGGCGGGCGAGCGCGCCGAGCTGGTGTGCGTCGAACGCATCGATGGCGCACCCGCGGCGTTCATGACCGCGACCGCCGCGGGCCGTCTCGCCGAGGTGGCTCGCCTGGCCGTGTTCGTGCCGGTCACGACTCGGGCACCTGAGCAGATCGCACGCCTGACCCTGCCTGGCCCGTCGCGTTACGCGGTAGCCGCGAACGGCGGGCTGATGTACGTCGACGGCGAAATCGATCCGGCCTGGTCGGCTGCGGTGGCGAACCGGCTCATGGCGGCCGCCCCGTTCGCGGAGGTCCGCGACCACGTGCGCATGGCGGCCCGCGCGGATTGGCGGCTGCGCGACGTCGATGGTCTGCTCTGCTACGCCGTCCTCGGTTCTGACCTGGCTCCTGAGTTCGTCGCCGACGAGGCGGCGTGGGCGGAGGAGCGCGGCTGGCGGTTGTCGTTGCAGGGCCGCAAGTTGTACTGGGTTCCTCGGCCGTTGAGCAAAGGCGCGGCCGTCGTCGAGATCGGCCGCCGGATCCGAGCCGAATTGCTGCTGGCGGCCGGCGATTCGCTGCTCGACGTCGATCTGCTCGAACGTGCCGATCGGGGCATCCACCCGCGGCACGGCGAGATCGCCGACAGCGGCTGGTCGGCCCCGCATGTGACGTGCACGGCGGGCGTCGGCGTGCGGGCCGGCGAACAGATAGCGGTCTGGCTCGCCGCGCAGGTCCTCAGCGCCGGCGGCGGCGCAGGATCA
>JAODNL010000655.1 GCA_025465405.1 Pseudonocardiales bacterium
CCCGACCATCGCATACGAGTACCAGAGGATCTTGCGCACCACCGTGCCCGCCGGGGCTACCACGGGCAGCATCGGGACCTCCGCAGCGGCGTAGTCCGCGCGGAACCGCATGGCCAGCGCCCAGAAGTGCGGCGGCGTCCAGAAGAACACGATCCCGAACATCGCGAGCGCTGCCCAGGACAAGCCACCGGTCACCGCCGCCCAGCCGATCACCACCGGCATGCAGCCCGCGGCGCCCCCCCAGACGATGTTCTGCGACGTGCGCCGCTTGAGCAGCATCGTGTAGACGACGACGTAGAAAGCGATCGCGGCCGCGGTCAGGCCGGCGGCGAGCCAGTTCGTCACCAGACCCATGACAAGCACCGCGACGATCCCGAGCACGATGCCGAAAACAAGGGCACCGGCCGGCGAGACGTCCTGGCGCGCGAGCGGCCGGTGGCCGGTGCGCCGCATGATGGCGTCGATATCGCGGTCGACATAGCAGTTCAGGGCGTTGGCGCTACCGGCGGCCAGCGTGCCGCCCAGCATCGTCGCGAGGACGACCGTCCAGGTCGGCAGGCCGTTCGCGGCCAGGATCATCGCCGGCAGCGTGGTGACGAGCAGCAGCTCGATGATGCGCGGCTTGGTCAGCGCGACATAAGCCATGACGGTGGAGCGGCGGCGCGCGGGGCGGGGTGGCCGGCCGTCTGCCCGCCGATTCCGCACAGTTGGGGAGACCTCGCTTCGGCCCGTGGAGACGGGCGCAACCGGGGTCTGCGTCACGGCATCAGGGTAGCCGCCGGGTCCCGCGCTCCGGACGCCAGCCTCAGCCCACACGCCCCCGGGCGAGTGCCCGATGTGGCTAGGCTTGACGGCGTACGTCAGCGCCGTGTGATCAACGATCCGCGAAGGGACACGATCGACCGTGACCGACAGTGAAGCGCGCGTCGTTACGGCGCATCCCAAGTGGTGGACCGATCTCGACACCAAGGCAGTCGACACGGCGCGATTGCTCGCCGCCGACGCGGTGCAGAAGGTCGGCAACGGCCATCCGGGCACCGCGATGAGCCTCGCCCCGCTGGCCTACCTGCTCTACCAGCGGGTGATGCGCCACGATCCGACCGACCCGAACTGGATCGGCCGGGACCGGTTCATCCTGTCGAACGGGCATGCCTCGCTCACCCAGTACTGCCAGCTGTTCCTGTCCGGCTACGGCTTGGAACTGTCCGACCTCGAGGCCCTGCGGACGTTCGGCTCGCGAACCCCGGGACACCCCGAGCACGGGCACACGGCCGGCATCGAGGTCACCACGGGCCCGCTCGGCCAAGGCGTCGGCAACAGTGTGGGTATGGCCATGGCGTGGCGGCGCGAGCGGGGCCTGTTCGACCCCGACACTCCGTTCGGTGAGTCACCGTTCGATCACCACATCTACGTGATCGCCGGTGACGGCTGCATGGAGGAAGGCATCTCCAGCGAGGCGTCGTCCCTGGCGGGGCACCAGCAGCTCGGCAATCTGATCATGTTCTACGACGACAACCACATCTCGATCGAAGACGACACCGCCATCGCCTTCAGCGAAGACGTACTGAAGCGGTACGAGGCCTACGGCTGGCACACGCAGCGCGTCGAGTCGGGCGAGGACGTCGTCGCCCTCGAGAAGGCCATCGCCGCGGCGAAGGCGGTCACCGACAAACCGTCGATCATCTCGGTGCGCACGATCATCGGCTGGCCGGCGCCGACCAAGCAGAACTCCGGTGCGGCGCATGGCTCCGCCCTCGGTGAGGACGAGATCCGCAAGACCAAGGAAATCCTCGGCTTCGACCCCGACGCGCACTTCGCCGTCGATCCCGAGGTGCTCGCGCACGCGCGCAAGGTCGTCGACCGGGGCCGCGACGCACACGCGGAGTGGCAGAAGACTTTCGACACCTGGGCCCAGGGCAATCACGAGCGGGCGGTCCTGCTGGACCGGATGAGCCGCCGCGCCCTGCCCGACGGCTGGGCCGAGCACCTGCCGAGCTTCCCGACCGAGAAGGACGGCAAGCCGAACTCGGTGTCGACGCGGGCGGCGTCCGGCAAGGTGCTGACCGCGCTGGCCGGGGTACTTCCCGAACTGTGGGGCGGCTCGGCCGACCTCGCCGAGAGCAACAACACGACGATGGAGGGCGAGCCCAGCTTCGTCCCCGCGGAGCACCAGACGAAGGCGTGGCCGGGCGGCCCCTACGGCCGCACGCTGCACTTCGGCATTCGCGAGCACGCGATGGGCTCGATCATGAACGGCATCACGCTGCACGGCGGGACCCGCGTCTACGGCGGCACGTTCCTGGTGTTCAGCGACTACATGCGCCCACCGGTCCGGCTCGCGGCACTGATGGAGCTGCCGACGATCTACGTCTGGACGCACGACTCGATCGGCCTCGGCGGCGACGGCCCGACGCACCAGCCGATCGAGCACCTCGCCGCGCTTCGGGCGATCCCGAGGCTCAACGTGGTGCGCCCCGCGGACGCGAACGAGACCGCCGTCTGCTGGCGGGCCACCCTGGAGCACACCGACCGCCCGATCGCCCTGGCCCTGTCGCGGCAGAACCTGCCGGTACTCGACCCGGCCAAGGTGAGCGACGCCGACAAGGGCGGCTACGTGTTGGAGGAGGCGTCCTCCGGGCTGCCCGAGATCATCATCATCGCGACCGGCTCGGAGGTGTCGCTCGCCCTCGTCGCCCGCGAGCGGCTGGAGGCAGAGGGCCGGCCCACCCGAGTCGTCTCCATGCCGTGCTTCGAATGGTTCGACGCGCAGACGCCTGCCTATCGGCAGCAGGTGCTCCCGCCGGGCATCACGGCGCGGGTCAGCGTGGAGGCGGCGGTCCGGCAGGGCTGGCGCGAGATCGTCGGCGACGCCGGCGAGATCATCAGCATCGAGCACTTCGGTGCCAGCGCCGAGGGCAGCGTGCTGTTCGAGCAGTTCGGCTTCACACCCGACCGCGTCGTCGCGGCCGCCCACTCCGCACTCGAACGCGCCGGCCAGATCCGCGGCGCGACGACCGGCAACTGAAGGAGACCGACATGACCGACCCACTCGCCGAACTTTCCGCGCAGGACGTCTCCATCTGGCTCGACGACATCAGCCGGGACCGGCTCAAGAGCGGCAACCTGCAGGAGCTCGTCGACACCAAGCACGTCGTCGGCGTCACCAGCAACCCGACGATCTTCGCCAAGGCCCTCGAGAAGGGCTCCGCCTACGACGAGCAGGTTCGCGACCTCAAGACCCGCCAGGTCGCGATCGACGGGGTCATCCGCTATCTCATGGCCTTCGACATCCGGTGGGCGTGTGACGTACTCCGGCCGGTCTTCGACCGCACCGCGGGCAAGGACGGCCGGGTCTCGATAGAGGTCGACCCACGGCTGGCGAACGACACCGAACGCACCACGGCCGAGGCGAAGGGCTTGTGGTGGCTGGTCGACCGGCCGAACGTGATGGTCAAGATCCCGGGCACAGCGGCCGGCCTGCCCTCGATCACGGCTGCGACCGCGGCCGGGATCAACGTGAATGTCACGCTGATCTTCGGTCTCGAGCGGTACGAGCAGGTGATGGACGCGTACCTGACCGGGCTCGAGCAGGCCCGGGAGAACGGATTCGAACTCTCGACGATCCGCTCGGTGGCTTCGTTCTTCGTCTCGCGCGTCGACACCGAGATCGACAAGCGGCTCGACAAGATCGGTAGCGAGGAGGCTCGAGCGCTGCGTGGCAAGGCCGGCATCGCGAACGCCCGGCTTGCCTATGAGCGCTTCGAGAAGGTCCTCGCCTCTGACCGCTGGCAGGAGCTGAAGGCGGCGGGCGCGCATGAGCAGCGACCGCTGTGGGCCTCCACCGGCGTCAAGGACCCGGCCTACGACGACACGATGTACGTCGTCGAGCTGGTCGCACCCAACACGGTGAACACCATGCCCGAGGCGACCCTCGATGCAGTCGCCGACCACGGGGTGATCCGCGGCAACACGATCGCGGGAACCTACGACGCGTCCCGAAAGGTCATCGCCGATCTCGAGCTGCTCGGTATCGGCTACGACGACGTCGTCGAACTGTTGGAGGTCGAGGGCGTCCAGAAGTTCGAGGACTCGTACGCGCAACTGGCCGAGACGGTCCGAGGGCAGCTCGACAAGTCATGACCGATACATCGGCAGCAACCGGCGCGCAGGTGCCGCCGACGCCCGCGGCGATGCCCTCGACCATGCCGGTCGGGGCACCCGTGACCTTTGCCCGCAACCCCTTGCGCGATCCGCGCGACCGGCGGCTGCCGCGCGTGCCCGAGCCGTGCGCGCTCGTCGTGTTCGGCGTCACCGGCGACCTGTCCCGCAAGAAGCTGCTGCCGGCGATCTACGACCTCGCCAACCGTGGCCTGCTGCCGCCGGACTTCATCCTGCTCGGCTTCGCTCGGCGTGACTGGGGCGACGGCGACTTCGAGAGCCTCGCGAGGAAGGCCGCGAAGGAGCACGCCCGCACCGCATGGAACGACGAGGTATGGCGACGGCTGTGCGGCAACATCAAGTTCGTTCCGGGGTCCTTCGACGACGAGGAGGCCTTCGACACGCTCGCGGCCACGCTCGACGAGCTGCGCAGCAGCCACGGCATCAAGGGCAACGCCGCGTTCTACCTGTCCATCCCGCCGAGCATGTTCCCCGTCGTGCTGAAGCAGATGGAGCGCACGGGGATGGCCAGCAACGCCAAGAGCGGGGGCTGGCGGCGAGTCGTTGTCGAGAAGCCGTTCGGCCACGACCTGCAGAGCGCACTCGAACTGAACGCTCTTGTGGACAAGGTCTTCACCCCGCAGGACGTCTTCCGCATCGACCACTACCTGGGCAAGGAGACGGTCCAGAACATCCTGGCGCTGCGGTTCGCCAACCAGCTGTTCGAGCCGGTGTGGAACTCCAACTTCGTCGACTCGGTGCAGATCACGATGGCCGAGGACGTCGGTATCGGCGGCCGGGCCGCCTTCTACGACGCCACCGGGGCGGCCCGCGACGTCCTGCAGAACCACCTGCTGCAACTGCTCGCACTGACCGCCATGGAGGAGCCGGTTGAGTTCTCCCCCGAGGCGATCGGCATCGAGAAGATCAAGGTGCTGCGCGCGATCTCGCTGCCGCCCGACCTCGGCGCCTACGCGATCCGCGGCCAGTACGACAACGGCTGGCTGGCCGGCGAGCGGGCCGTGGCCTACCGCGCTGAGGACGGCATCCCGCCGAACTCGACCACCGAGACCTATGCCGCCGTGCGGCTGGGTATCGAAACCCGTCGCTGGGCCGGCGTGCCGTTCTACATGCGCACCGGCAAGCGGCTGCCCCGGCGCGTCACCGAGATCGGCGTCATCTTCAAGAAGGCACCGCACCTGCCGTTCAGCCGTACCGACACCGAGGAGCTGGGCCACAACCAGCTCGTGATCCGCGTCCAGCCGGACGAGGGCGTCACGCTGAAGTTCGGTTCGAAGGTGCCGAGCACCGCGATGGAGGTCCGCGACGTCGCGATGGACTTCCTCTATGGCGAGGCATTCACCGAAGCATCGCCGGAGGCGTACGAGCGGCTCATCCTCGACGTACTGATCGGCGACGCAACGCTGTTCCCGCGCAACGACGAGGTTGAGGCGTCGTGGCGGGTGATCGACCCGCTCGAGGACTTCTGGGACGCCAAGATGCCGTATCTGTACCGAGCCGGCGAGTGGGGTCCCAAGGAAGTCGACGAGATGCTGGCCCGCGACGGCCGCAGCTGGCGCCGGCCGTGATTGCGGCGGAGAAGAGGACATCATGACCACTCTCTGGGACACGACCGGCTCCGCTGTCGTACGGGCCTTGGTCGCGGAACGCCGCACCGGCGGCTCGGTCACCAGCGGTAACGCGCTGACACTCGTCATCGTCGTGGACGAGAAGGACGTCGGCGGGGCGGAAGAAGCCGCCACCATCGCGGCGAGCAAGCATCCGATGCGGATGCTGATGGTGATCCGGCGCCAGGTCGACGCACCGGTGCCGCGGTTGGACGCCGAGGTGCTGCTCGGCGGGCGGCTCGGCCCGGGCGAGGCCGTGATCCTGCGGATGTACGGCCGCCTCGCCCTGCACGCGGAGTCGGTGACTCTGCCGCTGCTCGCCCCCGACGCACCCGTCGTCACGTGGTGGCACGGTGCTCCGCCGGAACGCATCGCCTACGACCCGCTCGGCGTGTTCGCCGACCGGCGCATCACCGACGTGTGCCGGTCGTCCGACCGGGTCGCCGCGCTCCAGCAGCGCGCCGCCGACTTCGCCGCGGGTGACACCGACCTGGCCTGGACGAGGGTCACGGGCTGGCGCGCCGCCCTCGCGTCGGCCTACGACGTAGCCCACGACACCGCCGTCTCGGCCACGGTTGAAGGGGACAACACCGACCCGTCAGCGCTGTTACTGGCCGGCTGGCTGTCGCACTGCCTCGGCTTCTACGTGCCCGTGAACAAGACGCCCGGGGAGTCGATCGAGACCGTCACGCTCGGCTTCGCCGGTGGGTTGTCGATCAAGGCGATCCAGGACGGCACGCAACTCATACTGCGCCGGGAAGGCACGCCGGACTCCATCGCGCCGTTCCCGGAGCGCTCGCTCGGCGAACTGCTCGCCGAGGAGCTGCGTCGCCTCGACGCCGACGAGATCTACGCCGACGCGCTCGGCACCGTGTGCGACGTGCCCGGTCTCGCCGAGCACCCGGCTCAGCGCACGCATGTCTGGAAGGACCCGGCGGAGTCCGTGTCCTGATGCGCCCTGAGCCCGAGATCGTCGTCGAGCCCTCGGCCGACCGGCTCGCCGAGAACACGGCGGCCCGCTTGGTCGCGACGCTGGTGACCGCGCTGGCGGTCCGGCCCGTGGCACACCTGGCCGTCACCGGCGGCGGGATCCTCGAGCAGGTCATGTCCACGTTGCGCGAACTGCCGGCCCGCGACTCCGTCGACTGGCACCGGGTGCACCTCTGGTGGGGCGACGAGCGTTACGTGCCGGCGGACTCCGACGAGCGCAACGACAGGGCCGCGTTCAGGGTGCTGTTCGGCGCGCTCCCGCTGAACCCGGCGCTCGTGCATCGCATGCCGGCATCGGACTCCGGCTTCGGTGACGATGTCGACGCCGCCGCCGACGCCTACGCCGCCGAGCTGGCCGACGCGGTCGCGCCCGACCAGGAGGACGAGGATGTGCCGCACTTCGACGCGCTGCTTCTGGGCGTGGGCCCGGACGGGCATTGCGCGTCGCTGTTTCCCGAGCACCCCGCCGTCTACGAGCAGGAGGCATCGGTGGTCGCGGTCCGCAACGCCCCCAAGCCGCCGCCGACCCGCCTGTCGCTGACCTTCCGCGCTCTGGACGCAGCCAACGAGGTCTGGTTCATCGCCTCCGGCGAGGGCAAGGC
>JAODNL010000009.1 GCA_025465405.1 Pseudonocardiales bacterium
ATCCGAGCCTCGACGTCGTGTCGCCACGTGTCGCATTCGGTGTAGGTCCGGTTGAGGCTGCTGCTGAACACGGTGATGTCGGCTGCCGGGCACGACGACTTCGTCCAGTCGACGACCTTCCAATGCGCCGCGCGACCGGCCTCAGCAAACGCGCCGAGCCACATGTCGGCGTGCGAGTCACCGAGGAGCACGACGGTGTGCGTGCCCGCCGGGTCGCCGTATACGCAGGACCCCTGCTTGATCGTCAGGAAGTCGGCGTGGCAGTTCGTGCCGTCCGCAACGGGCAGATCGTGGGCCGCCTTGTCCGCCGACGGCGAGAGGTTGCGCGGCGCGGCGGCGATGTCGACGCCTGCGGCGACCGCCTGCCGCATGCTGGTGAGTACGCCGGCACTGGCCGAGTCAGCCTGAACCAGGCGGGTGGCCGCACCGGAACCGACGAACGACGGCGGGTTGGCGATCACGAGGACGCCGGCGGCGAGCACCGCGCCAGATATAGCGAACCCGGTGAGGAAACCCTGCCAGTTCGCCCGGCCCATCCGTCGCATCGGGTTCTCGATCAGGAAGTAGCTGACGACCGCGGTCACGAGCGACAGCCAGACGATGCCCAGCCGCCCGATCCAGGTGAGCGGATGCCCGACGATCATCGGCGCGAGGATGAGCATGGGCCAGTGCCAGAGGTACCAGGAGTACGAGACCCGGCCGATGCACTGCAGCAATGGCTCGGCCAGGACACGTTCGACACCGCGGCGCGGGCCACAGCCGCAGGCGATAAGAGTCGCGGCCGCGACCACGGGATACGCCGCCGCCGAACCCGGGTAGTGGGTAGCGCCGCTGAACACGAACGCCGAACCCAGCATCACGATAAACGCGGCCCATCCGCCGAATGCGGCGATCCGGCGCGGCAGCCTGGCCAGGCGCGACGCTCCGAGCGCGACGAGTGCGCCGAGCGCGAGTTCCCAAGCCCGGGTGTGCAGCGAGAAGTACGCCCACGACGCCGACTTGTCGGTGACGGTCATCGAGTAGTGGAACGACACGACGACGGTGGCGGTGAGCACGAAGAACAGCAGGACGTTTCGGTACCTGCGCCCGATCGCCGCGACCAGCACGATCAGCACCGGCCAGCAGACGTAGAACTGCTCCTCGACCGCAAGCGACCAGAAGTGCTGCAGTGGCGAGACCGCGTCGTTCTGGTGCAGGTACTGCGTTCCCTCGACAGCCAGGCGATAGTTCAGGCCGTAGAACGTGGTGAAGATGCCGTCCGTGGCGACGGAGCGCACCTGCAGGGCCGGCGCCCACCACCGCGCCGCGAGCACGGTCGCGACGACAACGACGGCTCCCGCCGGAAGCAATCTGCGGATGCGGCGCGTGTAGAAGCCGGGCAGCGCCCTGATCCCGCGGGTGCCTACCGAGTCGAGCAGCTGCCGGGTGATCAAGAAGCCGGAGATCACGAAGAACACGTCGACGCCGATGAAACCACCGCGCACACCGAGCCCGGCGTGGTACAGCACAACCGCGATGACGGCGAAGGCCCGCATACCTTCGATGTCCGGGCGGTACTTGCGAGACTGGGCCGGACGGCTGCGCCGTCGCGGCTCGGCCGGGCGGACCTCGGTCGAGCGCTCGAGCACGTCGGTCATGGGCGGGCTCCGCGTCGACCGCTGGCATCGTCGAATAGCTGAGTCATCGGTCGAACCCCCAGGACAATGTCGGAAGCGGTCTTCCTGCATCGACGAGCAATCGAGATCGGCACTCGTTTGCGACGAACGTGCCGAAGTTAGCTACGCGCTGTTACCGAAATGCGACCAGTCGGGTACGTAGCGTTACGGTCGGGTGAAGTCTCGCTGGTGAACGGCGGCTTTTGTCACAACTCCGTGTCCGAATGCTCGCCAGCGGCAGCGACGCCTTACCGTCGGAGGGTCGGCAATGGCGCCGGGCACTCGCCGATCCCCGGGGGTCCCATGACGTCTCATGCCCGTGCCGCGCGTCGGACTCGCGCCCTGCTGCTGGCGATAGGGTCGCTGGTCGTCCTGCTTGTCGCGGCGGCGGCCGTGTTGGTCGCGTGGCCGCGCCGGTCCGCGCGCGGTTCCGACACGGCCGCAGCCGTCGCACCATGCGGTGTGGGGTGGGGAGCGGCCTTGCATGCAACGAACAGCTCGCTCGCCGGCGCGGTTCGGGTCCGCGACGCCGCCACCGGCCGACGGCAGGACATCGTGCACACCTACCACCGGTGGTACGACACCTTTCCCACGGCGAGCGAGCTCGCGGTCGCGGGCGCGGGCCACATGCTGCTGCTCAACTGGGAGCCGGTCGATCGATCGGGCCAGCCGATGTCGTGGGCCGGTATCGCGGCGGGGCGACGAGACACCCAGATCGACATCGAAGCCCGCCGGCTCAAGGCGGTGCCCTCGATCGTGTTCATGTCGTTCTCCCACGAGCCAGAGAAGGACTATCGCCGCCATGGAACTGCGTGGGACTTCGCCGCGGCGTTCCGGCACGTGCACGAGCGCATGCGCGCCGACGGCGTCACCAATGTCCGCTGGGTGTGGGACATGATGGGGCTCGATGATCCGACCTGGCACTCGAGGTACCTCGCGATGTGGCCGGGTGACGCGTTCGTCGACTGGGTTGCCTGGGATCCGTACAACTGGGCCGGCTGTACCGGCCGGCCGTGGCGCAGCTTCGCGCAGACCGCGCGCCCGTTCTACGACTGGCTCGAGGCGCATGGCCTCGGTCACAAGCCGTTCATGCTCGCCGAGTACGGATCGGTCGAGGACCCGTCGAGCCCGAACGCGAAGGCGGCGTGGCTGTCCGGCATTCCGGCCGCGCTCAAGGCACTGCCGAACCTGCGCGCCCTCGTCTACTTCGACCTGCCCGCACCACCGGCGAACTGCGACTGGCTGATCAACACCTCGTCCGGCAGCGAGCATGCGTACAGCGCGCTCGCGCGCAGCTCGCCGTTCGCGGCGACAGCCAAGCTGCAGCCCGAATGAGCCCATAGCGTGCCGAGCGAGCCACCGAGCACCCGCCGTCGTCAGCTCGCGCGGATCAGCTCTACTTAAGCTGGACGGGGAACCGCGCGATCTTCGTGTCCGCGTTGAGTCATGACCGACGAGCGATATCAAGATCGTGGCTTGTTCGCTGCCGTTACCTCCGTCAGCTGAAGGAGATGCACATCGTGAGTGACAGTCTCGACGACCTCGCCGCATTCCTCATGCACCGTACGGAGGACCCGGGCGTGACGGACGCGGAGCGCTTCCAGATGTATGCCCTCGTCGATGCCTATCAGGAGGGCGACGAACCACCGGAGATCGAATCGGCGATGCGCATGACGTCACTGAAGTTCGCCGGTCACCCCGACTACCGGCCCGAGTGGCGTCCCGAGCCGGCGCCGGAGTGACCGGACGGGAGTTCGGGCCGGATTTCGCACGATTGGTTCATCGGCTGCGCCAGATCCGCACCCGCTTGGCGCTGAATACGATCGCCGATCCCGTTCCGATCGCCAGGGCGATGAGGTGCTCGATCACAGTCACGGTGGAATTCAGGAAGACGTCGCCGATCAACGTCGCCACCAATGCGGCGCCCAGCAGTCGGGATCGCCCCAGCCAGAGCAACGCTCCAGCCGCTCCCATGATCAGACACGACGTCCCGAAATCGTGGGCAGCCAACAGCGACCGGTCGGAGACAGCATGCGCCCACAGAGCGACAACCACCGTCGGCACCATGTGGCTGAGGCCGAGTGTGATCGCGGTCCTAGTGCTGCCGAGTCGCAACTCCAGAGCGACGAAGAGTGCACAGCCGACGACTATCGTCCAGGCCCATTGCAGCCAGCTCTGCGCGAGCAGGCCGCTCAGGGGCAGCCGCCACAGATGACCGTCGAAGATGTCCCTGCCGCGATACATCGCCAGCTCATCAGCGACTCGACGTAGCGCCGGGGGGCCCGAGGCGAAGACCGTGACGATCGTCGTCGCGATTGCGATCGCGATGCTGACCGGGACGCGCGGCCAGACCCCGGCCCGCAGCCTGGGAAGAGAACCGGCCAGACCACGCTCGAGGATGTCCCGCCAGCCACTCGCGGTCCTCACGATCCCAGTATCTCCGACCCTGTCGCGTCCGTTCCGGCGCGCTAACCAACCTGCCAGCGCCACGCCGACGTAGGGTCCGCCTTGGTTCGTTCGGTATCCGCGAACGGGCGGTGCAGCTGCGAAGTCCGGCGGTCGCTCAGCCTTCGTCGTCGGGTTCCGTATCGGCGCCGGCTAGAGACGCGGCGACCGAGGACGATTCCGGTCAGCCGCGCGGTGGCGCAGCCGATTTGCGGAGCACGGATCGGAAAACTTGCTCGACGCCCGCGGCATGACAAGCTAGCTTTACACCCGTGAGGAATGTCGTGCGTGAGTTGCGCACAGCACGGGGGCTTTCACAGAGCGACCTGGGGACGGCGTTACACGTGTCCCGACAGACCATCAATGCGATCGAGACGGGTCGCTACCTTCCGTCGCTGCCCTTGG
>JAODNL010000148.1 GCA_025465405.1 Pseudonocardiales bacterium
CGCGCCCGCGCCTGGATCACCGAGCCGCCCAGCTGCTCCGCCTCTCCCAAGACGACCTGGCCAGCGAACTCGTCCGCTCCATGACAAGCAGCAGCGCCATCGTCATCACCGATGGCAAGGTCCGCGCTGCCGCACGGCACCCCCGTGGACCAGCGAACCCTCAACATCCCCTATCCAAAGGGCTGGACGTGACGCTCTCAGGTAACGGCTGACCGTCTCCCTGCCATGGAGAAAAGCAACTAGCTCACGCCCGCTGCGATGCGAGCAGATGCTCGCCCGCATCGCGTCCGTGGCCAGCTCCGGCGTCCAGGTCGTCGCGCTGCTCGCGCTCTCCGACGACGGCGCCCCCGTATACGACAAGGACAACGCCGCCGTCCTCGCCGAACTCGGAGTCCCAGCGTTCGCGTGCACCCCCGACGCTTTCCCCGACCTGCTCGCCCTCGCCATCACCGGCGGCGACATCGACGCCTGGGCCCATCGCAGCGACCTCGCACGCCGCTAGCGACCGGAATCGCCTGCCGCCTGCAGCCGTTAGCTGGACGCACATAACGCCAACGTCTTATCTCCGCTGCACGGGCCGGAGAACGCGGAATATTCGGCGTTCGGGAGGTGACTCCCAAAACCGGTCGGCCCCCGTCGACCGCTCACCCTCCGTGACGGCCACGCCCCGACTTGATGGCCGCCAGCGGGAAGATTCCGATGGCCGTCGACATTGCTCGGTCTCGTCGCGAAGTTGCAGGGCAGACCGAAGGCGGAACAGGGCAGCCAAGTACGCGCCTTCGATCTACCTTCGAACTGCCCGAACCCGCGCCAAGCTCGCAGCATCGTCTCCTGCACCGCGTCCTCGGCGTCATGGAATGACCCGAGGATGCGGTAGCAGTGGGCGAGCAATTGCGTCGATGTGGATCGACAGCAGCCGCGAACGCCAAATTCAGTCGACAAGTGCGTCGGCCGTGACGGGCGGCGGTGTTGCACCTACCCGGGCGGCCGTCACGCCATGACGACGCACGAGCGCTCCGGCGATCGCACCGAGGGCTGAAAGACCGGCTGCGACCCCGAGCGCGGGCCCGACTCCGTCCCGGAACGCTTCCGGGCTGGCGTAGCTACCGTTGGCCGCGAACACCGCAGCCAGGATCGCGACCCCGAATGCCCCGCCGAGCTGACGCGACGTGTTGAAGACTCCGGAAGCCTTACCCACCTCGGTTCGTGGCACCGCGTTCATGACCGCATTCTGGCCGGCTGGCAACGCCATGCTCGTCCCGCAGCCCGCGATCATGAGTGCCGCTATCGCGGCCGGGTACGAACCACCGTCCGCAATGCTCAATGCGACCCAGCCGATCCCGATGGCTTGAAGGGTGAGACCGAGCGTCAGCAGCGAACGACTCCCGATCCGGTCGGTGAGGCGGCCCGCTGTCGGGGCAATCACGAAGAGCGTCAGTGTCCAGGGCAGGAAACGGAGTCCAGCGCCGAGTGGGCTGTATCCGAGAGTGATCTGGAGGTACTGAGCGAGGAAGAACACCGTGCTGAACAGCGCCGCCGTGAGCATGAAGATGGCGATGTTGGCGGCCGCGAAGGTGCGGTCGGCGAACAGTTTGATGGCGAGCATCGGCTCGCTCACTCGCGCCTCCCAGGCAATGAACGCGCCGGTGAGTACGGCACCGGCGAGGAGCATGGTGACAACCTCACCGCTCCCCCAGCCGACTGTGTTGCCGCGCACCAGTCCCCAGACCATCCCGAACATCGCAGCCGAAACGAGGACGAGCCCGAGCAGGTCGGTACGGGCCTTCGGGCCGCGGCTCTCACTGGTGCGGAGCAGTACGAGCGGAAGGAGGATCGCGCCGATTGGGACGTTCACCCAGAAGATCCACTGCCACGCAATGCCCTCAGTGATTGCGCCGCCGACGAGTGGACCGCCGACGACCGCGAGGCCGGTGAGCGCGGTGAAGATGCCGAGTGCACTGCCACGCTTTTCCGGAGGAAAGGCATTGGTCAATAGCGCCACTGCCAGCGGCATGACCAGCGCCGATCCGGCGCCCTGCACCGCTCGCGCCCCGATCAGCAGGCCGGTGTTCGGTGCGAGCGCGCATGCAACCGAGGCAAGGGTGAAGACGACCAGGCCAACGGCGAACATGCGTCGCCGACCGAGCCGGTCACCAAGTGCGGCGCCGGTGATCAGCAGGACGGCGAAGCTCAGACTGTAGGCGTTGACGGTCCATTCCAGTGTGGCGATAGATGCGTGCAGGTCATCGCGGATCGTGCTGAGCGCGGTAGCGACGACCAGCTGGTCAAGCGCCACCATCAGCGCCGCGGCGGACGTCAGCGCCAAGACCCATCTCTGTGCTGTGCTCACGGATGCCTCCTGATCGGTGTGTGCATCCGTATAGACCAGGTTCGCACCGCGAATTCATCGGCCTTCGGCGACGAGTTGGTAACA
The DNA here is from genome assembly GCA_025465405.1 of Pseudonocardiales bacterium. GTDB lineage: Bacteria > Actinomycetota > Actinomycetes > Mycobacteriales > Jatrophihabitantaceae > RYN-117. The sequence continues at coordinate 2,435 of JAODNL010000148.1, forward strand.
GCTGGCTCGTCAGGCGCCGGATACTGCCGGCGGCGATTCCTTGACCGCACGGCGAGTCGACCCGTTCATGAGTTCAAGAACCAGACGCGCGACATCCAGGCCGATCGCCGTCTACGAGGCGTTGCCCGAAGTCAGGGCGCAGGTCCGGAGATTGCTGCGGTGTACTGGCTGGCGATCGCTGCCGCGGTAAGTGCGCTGTTGTAGACCGACACTTCGTCGATCTTCCCGTTGAGGTAGTAGCTGGTTCCGCCTTGCGCGCCGATCCAGCCGCTGATGTTCGCGGTAGCCGTTGACGGCAGGTCGGTGCGCTGGGCGATGAGGGTGCCGTTGCGATACAGGCTGAGTGTTCCCGCGGCTCTGGTGAGGACCCATTGCACCCACCGGTTCAGGTTCGATTGGGTCGCGGTCGGCTGGAGCACGTACTCGGTTCCGGCCAGCCAGACGCCCGCGTAGGCCGCCGTTGCGGTGCCGGGCCGGGCGAGCAGGCGGACGTTGCCGACGCTGCCGTAGAGGCCATTGTTCCCGCTGGGGTTGCTGGTCGCGCCGGCGCCAAGGTTGGTCCAGCCGCTGATGGAGAAGTCGGTGACACTCGGCAGCGAAGGCAGACTTACTTTGCCGGTCGAGCCGTTGAAGGCGGCTGCCGTGTTCGGGTCGTTGACAATCGCTCCAGCCGCCCCGAGCGTCACGCCGCTCAGATACGTCCCGGCCCGGTTGCCCTTCGTGTCGGCGGCAGTTGTGCCGCTGGTGTCGCCGAGGCGCCAGTAGGCAAGCAGGCTGCCCTGGCCCAGAACCGCGTCGCGGTACGAGCCGTTGGGCGGCGGCGGCGGCGGAGGCGGGTTCGACGCGGTGCCGGCGCTGGTGTAGTCGTCGGACACATCGGTGGCGGACAACGCCACGTTGTACACGGCGACCTCATCGATGGTGCCGGCCATCGGATACTGACCTCCGGTTTGCGTGCCGATCGTGCCGGCCAGGCCGGCTATGGCCGTGGCCGGCAGGTCGGTGCGCTGGCCGATCTTGACGCCGTTGCGGAAGAGCGTCAGCGTGCTGCCGGCGCGGGTCAGCACCCAATGCACCCAGGTGTTGACGTTGGACGCAGTGCTGTTGGGCTGCAGGACGTACTCGACGCCGTTCAAGGAGACCCCTGCATAGGCGGTCGTCGGCGAGTTGGGCGAGCCCGCTCGCGCGAGGAGCCGGACGGTCCCGTTGGCGCCGTAGACCGTGTAATTCGCATTGGCGGTGCTGGTCAGGTAGCTCCAGCCTTCGATTGAGAAGTCGACGGAGGACGGCAGGGTAGGCAGGTTGATCCTGCTGATCGTCCCGTTGAATCCAGCCGCGGTATTCGGATCATTCGCGATTGCACCGGCCGCACCGAGGCCAACCCCGTTGACATACGTCCCGTTGAACCGGCCGGTGGAGTCCGCGGCGACGGTGCCGCTGGGCTCGCCGAGGCGCCAGTGCGCGATCAGGCTGGCGCGGCCGTCGACCAGAGCGGCGTAGGACGGCGCCCCATTGACGATCTGGATCAGCTGGCTACCGGGAGTCTCCACATTGCCGGCGTTGTCGGTGGACGAGGCTCTGATTGTCGCGGTCTGGCTGACCGTGAACGGTCCGGAGTAGGTGTGGGCCGACGGGCTGCTCGTGGGATCTGTGCCATCCACGGTGTAAACAGTTCTGGCCAATCCCGATCCGCCGGCGTCACTGGCGGGCAGGGTGACGGTGACGGCAGAGGTGTAGGACGCGGACTGGCACGGATCGCCGTTGCAATAGATCGGTGTCGTCGGCATGACGGTGTCGATCTGGACCGGCTGGGTACGGGTCGGCTCGGCGTTGCCGGCAACGTCGCGGGAGTAGTACTTCACGGTAGTCGTCGACGCGACGGTGAACACGCCGTTGTAGGCCACGGCGGTGGAACTGCTGGCTGGATCGGAACCGTCGCTCGTATAGAACGTCGCCGCGACCCCCGAGCCGCCGGTATCGGTGGCGGTCAAGCCGATGCTGATCGGGCTGAGCCGGTACCAACCGCTTGAACAGGGACCGCCGTTGCACGAGACAGCAGAGGCAGGCGCGCCGGCGTCGACCTGGATCAATTGGGCGTGACCGGCCTCGACATTGCCCGCACTGTCGGTGGACGCGAACCGCACCGTCGTCGGTGACCCGACGCCGAACGGCTGGGTGTACGTGACCGCGGTGGAACTGGTGGCCGGGTCGCTGCCGTCAATCGTGTAGGCGATTCGAGCCACGCCCGAGCCGCCGGTGTCGGTGGCAGTCAGACCGACGCTGACGGGGCTGGTGCGGTACCACCCAACCGAGCAGGCGGCGCCGTTGCAGGTGATGTTCGTCGTCGGAGGTGTCCCATCAGCGGGCGCCCCGATGACGATGGACTGCGAACGCGTCGGCTCGATATTGCCGGCGGTGTCGCCCGACGAATATCGCACCGTCGTGGTTGTCGCAACGGTGAACGGACCGTTGTAGGAGGCGGCCGTCGTACTCGTGGCCGGATCGGTCCCGTCGGTGGTGTACAGGGTCCGGGCCACCCCGGAGCCGCCGGTGTCCGTGGCCGACAGGCCGATCGTCGTCGGGCCGGCGTAGGAGCCCGAACAGGTCGCGCTGTTGCACGTGATCGTCGTCTGCGGTGCAGCGATGTCGACTTGAATAGATTGCGAACGCGCAGTCTCCGAATTGCCTGCGTTGTCTTTGGAGAAATACCGGACCGACGCACCGCTGCTCAGAGTGAACGGGCCGGCATAGCGCACCGCGGTACTGCTGGTAGCCGGGTCAGATCCGTCTGTCGTGTAGAACGTCGCGGCCACGCCCGAACCGCCCGCGTCGGTAGCGGACAAGGTGACCGCGACCGGATTGGAGGCGTACCAACTGCTCGTGCACGGGGTGGCGTTGCAGGCGATGCTCGTGGTGGGAGGCACCGTGTCCGTCGGCGCGGCTGCGTGGCAGGAGGTGGTGCCGGAGTCGGTGAAGGTCGAACCCGCGACCGGCCGGAAATTCCAGTCGTAGCTGGCGGAGTGCAGGTTCATCTTCAGCACCCCGAAGGTATTGGCATTCGATGCCTGGCTGGTCGGCAGACGCGTGGACAACGGCATGAAACTCTCACCGCCGGTTCCGACGATGAACTCCCGGGTTCCAGTCGGATCCGCGGCGCCGGACGCGTTCATCTGCGCGAACCGTTCGTAGAAGTGCTGGTGCCCGTTCAGGACGACGTCGACTTTCGCTGCCGCGACGTCCTGCCAGAGTGGGTCGACGATGTCGTCGCCCTTTCCTGGTGTGGATGAGAACCGGGGTTCATGCCAGTACACGAGCTTGCAGCCGGTCGGATTGGCCGCGAGGTCATTCCTCAGCCACGTCTCGAGGGCGCTACCGCGTGGGCATAGGGACGTGGCGGTGTTGTCGTAGTTGGTCTGGCTATAACAGGATTCCGAGTTCACCGCGACGATGTGCCAACTACCGAGGTTGTAGCTGTAGTAGCCTTTCGCGGGGTCGCCCGCCGTCGCACCGAAATAGCCGTAGTAACCCGCGGCGTCGTGCTGGGTAGGGCAGCCGGTGCCGCCCAGCGTCTGATACTCGTGATTGCCCGGCACCGGGTGCGCTCTGGCATTCTGCACACCCCAGGTCGGGGCATAGACCTGGTTGAAGGCGCTGAGCCCACCGCAGCCGTATTGCTCGTCGCCGAGGGGAAGAACCGCGTCGACAGCACCGGCTCCGGAAATCAGATTGGCGGTGTACTTCTGCCGGCAATCGGTCGGATCACCATCTCCCGAGTTGTAACCGGAATTCGCGGGATCGCAGGCTATGTCGCCTACCGCCATGATGACCGGGTCGGTCACTGCACGAGCCGCCGGAGGGGTCGAGGCCGTGAACAACGCCACTACCACCAACACAGCGGGGGACAGAGCTGCGAGGGCACGTCGGAACGAGCTCGGGCGCGATCGCGCAACCTCAACGCCGGATCGGATCGAATCGTCCACGCCCTACCCCCGTTCGAGAAGATAACGCGCGCCTGACGGAAGAACCTCCTGCATTTGGCCTACGCGGCCTCACCCCACCGCATCACACGCCGTGCACGAAACGTCGCGTATATCGCGGGACGGGACTCATGTCGCGACGCGGCAGGGTCGGATGTGACCGGCAGGGTGACGGAGCGCTACTCCCGTCCCCCTGCCGGCTCTTTCCTGTCTTGGCGGTACCTGGATAATCAGCCACCCAGGTGCTTCGGGGCGCACCGCTGCGCTAGTGCGGTGCCGGCGTGCCCCACCCCTTCCTTATCCGCCGCGGGGAGCTCACCCGTGTTCATCGGCCACATCCGCGCCTCGCTTGAGGCTTAAGGGGCAAACCCGTGGGCGAGGGCACGACGACCGGTGCTGTCGCGTGCGTTAGTCACCCAGCGTCAGCGGTCCGGATGCGTCGACGCGGAGCTGAAAGAGCTGCGGCGGAGCGGACTGGCTGCATCCGACGAAGGCGATGCTCAGCCGGTAGGTCCCGTGACCATGTGCGTCGTCGTAGGCCCGCGTGCCGTCGGTGACCTGGAAGGTACCGGTTTCGGTGTGCGTGCCGTAACAGGTCGTGGGGTCGAAGCGAGCAGCCCGAGCGTGATAGCTGCGAACCCTGCGATCGAGCGTCTGATTTTCATCATGCCCCCGATGTCCGCACGTCGCTGTCCGATAGCGGCGCGACGCGACGGATAGTTCTCCGCCTATGCGGATTGGTCAATGCTCCGACCCGATCGGGGCAGACCATGTCCGACTGGCGACCTTCTGCTGTCTGTCCAAGCCGAACGCCCGTCCCCGATGTGTTCGGACGAGCCGTCGCATGACGTCTGCCGTCGGCGGCGTTACCGGCCGAATTGCCATCTTTGGCACGTTCGGCGGCTAATCGGCAATGGACCGAGCGCGACTTAGCGCGACCAGTCGCTACGCACCGCCGTGGTCGTGCTGACTCGGTTGCCAGCGCGCTCGTTGCTCGCGAGTGCGCGGCCAAAAAAACGGATGACGATTCCGGCAACGACGCGGCGATACGCGCCTACGCTCGACCTTGAATGGCCGCACCCGTCAGCAACCGTTCGCGCCTGTGCGACGTCATAGTGGTTGACCGGTCGTCGGGCCGACATCGCGTCGGCCGTTCGGGGGCGGGAGAGGCGCGGTGCAATGCGACTGCAGCGAGCAACATTGGGGCTGGGCCCGGTCGTCTGCGCCGGCGTCCTGGCGATGATGATCATTGGTCCCGGTAGCGCAGTGACATCGGCCGCGGGACCGACGCCGAGCGCTTCGGATGTCTTCACGGTGTCGCCGATGGCGGGCTCGTCGGTGACCGCGCCGGCGGGAGGCGCCCAGGTCGTTTTCAACAGGATGAGCGAGGCGCAGCGGATCGGTCAGCTCTTCATGGTGGGCGGTGCCGCAACGGGCGTGAGCTCCTCGACCCTGTCCGCGATCAGCAGCTACCACGTCGGCAACGTGATCCTGACCGGCCGCAGCGCCGCGGGCGTCAGCGCCACGAGGTCCATCACCAATGGTCTGCAGGCGCACGCGACCTCGTCCGCGACGCTCGGCGTCCCGCTGTTCGTCGCGACCGATCAGGAGGGCGGCTACGTCCAGGTCCTGTCCGGCACCGGCTTCTCAAGCATCCCCCAGGCGCTGACCCAGGGCACCTGGTCGGTCTCGGCGTTGAAGACCAGCGCCCACACGTGGGGCAGCCAGCTCAAGGCGGCCGGTGTCAACCTCGACCTGGCACCCGTGCTGGACACGGTGCCGACCGGTCAGAGCAACCCGCCGATCGGCTTCTACAACCGCGAGTACGGTCACACGCCTGCCATCGTCGGCCCACACGGCACGGCGTTCGCCGCCGGGATGGCGCAGGCCGGCATCGCGGCAACAGTCAAGCACTTCCCGGGTCTCGGCCGGGTCGACGCGAACACCGACACCAGCGCCGGGGTCACCGACTACGTCACCACGTACGGCGATGCCTACCTCGCGCCGTTCAAGACAGCGATCCAGGCCGGCGCGCCGCTCGCGATGATGTCACTGGCGTACTACCACCTGATCGACCCGACCCGTCCGGCGGCGTTCTCATCGAAGATCATCGGGGGGATGCTGCGCGGCGAGATGGGCTTCCGGGGTGCCGTGATCAGCGACGACCTCGGCTCGGCGACGCAGGTTGCCGCCTGGTCGCCCGGCGCTCGCGCGATCGACTTCCTCAGCGCCGGTGGCGACATGGTGCTGACGGTGGTCCCGAGCGTCATACCGGCGATGGTCAACGCGGTGACAGCCGCAGCGGCGAGTAACGCTTCGTTCCGGGCGAAGGTCGAGGCGGCGGCGCTGCTGGTACTCAAGACCAAGCAGGCCGAAGGCCTGATCCGTCGTGCCGCTGCCGTCAGTGACTTCAACGGCGACGGCAAGACCGACCTCGCGATCTGGCGACCCGCCAACGGCACCTGGTACATCCGTGGAATCGAGACCGTCCAGTGGGGCCAGGCCGGCGACGTGCCCGTTTCGGGTGACTTCAACGGCGACGGCAAGACCGACCTCGCGATCTGGCGACCC
>JAODNL010000097.1 GCA_025465405.1 Pseudonocardiales bacterium
CTCTTTCCAAGCCGCCTCCCTGCCGGCCAACCGAAGCCACGAGAACACACCGACAACGAGGAGATAGACAAACCGCAGGCACATGACCGCCCATCATCCTCACCCCCAAGGGACACCGCCTCTCCCCACACAGACCCGTATCAGTGCAGGTCAAACGGTGCGGATGATATTTTCGGCACGCACAATGTCTGACCGGACAACGCCGATCCGATGACCGCGGCGGTCCATTGAGTAGAACGGCTAACTCGCCGACCGGTGGGCCTGCCTGTGACAGTGGCTCTTCCCGACCAAGGACGACGATGACCGAGACCATGCCACGTGCGGACGCGATCGTCGCGGCCGCCGCCCGGCTGCGCAGGGCAGCGGAGAACCGCCAGCCGTGCTACCCCGTTCGTGATCTGCTGGGCAGCAGCGACATCGCGCTGGCCTACGACGTACAGCAGCGCCTCACCCAGGAGCGACTGGCCGCCGGTGCGCACATCGTCGGGCGCAAGATCGGTCTGACGTCGCCGGCAGTGCAAGCCCAGATCGGCGTCGACCAGCCCGACTTCGGCGTGTTGTTCGACGACATGGCCGTGCTACCGGGAACGCCGGTGCCGACGGAGCGCTTGTTGCAGCCCAAGGCGGAGGCCGAGGTTACGTTCATCCTCGGAGCCGATCTCGCCGACGGCCCCCTCGATGAGGGACAGGTGCGCTCAGCCGTCGGCTACGCCGTCGCCGCACTCGAGATCGTGGACAGCCGCGTCCGTGACTGGGACATCCGGATCACCGACACGGTCGCTGACAACGCATCCAGCGGCCTGTTCGTTCTGGGCAGCCAGCAGGTCGGCCTCGACGTGTTCGAACCCGCTGACGTCACGATGACGCTCCACAAGGACGGCGACCTCGTCTCGACCGGCGACGGGCGCGCCTGCCTCGGCGACCCACTGATGGCCCTCGCCTGGCTGGCCCGGACCGCACGAGAGTTCGGCGCACCGCTCCGTGCCGGTGACGTGGTTCTCTCCGGTGCCCTGGGCCCGATGGTCGCGGTCGAGCCCGGATCAACCGTCGTCGCCGAAGTGTCCGTTCTCGGCCGAGTCTCGGCGACGTTCACCCAGGAGCAGTGATGAGGGAACGCACGAAGGTGGCGGTGATCGGCTCCGGCAACATCGGAACCGATCTGATGATCAAGATCATGCGCCTGTCCGAGCGGCTGGAGATGGCTGCGATGGTCGGGATCGATCCGGAGTCGGACGGGCTCGCGCGTGCGCGGCGCCTCAATGTCGCGACCACATCGAACGGCGTGCAAGGGCTGATCGACCTGCCCGGCTTCGACGAGATCGAGATCGTCTTCGACGCAACCTCGGCGAAGGCACACCTGGCGAACGCCAGCGCGTTGGAACCCTACGGCAAGCGGCTCATCGACCTGACGCCGGCGGCGATCGGGCCGTACGTCGTGCCTCCGGTGAACCTCGACCAGAACCTCGACGCCAACAACGTCAACATGGTGACCTGCGGCGGCCAGGCGACCATCCCGATCGTCGCTGCAGTATCCGACGTCACCGAGGTGTTCTACGCCGAGATCGTGGCCTCGATCGCGTCGAAGTCGGCCGGCCCGGGCACGCGAGCCAACATCGACGAGTTCACCGAAACTACATCGCACGCGATCGAGACGGTCGGCGGGGCTCGGCGCGGCAAGGCGATCATCATCCTGAACCCCGCGGAGCCCCCGTTGATCATGCGGGACACCGTGTTCTGCCTCGTCGGCGACGCCGACCACGAGGCGATTCGCCGATCGATCGAGACGATGGTCGACGCGGTCGCCCAGTACGTCGTGGGCTACCGCCTCAAGCAGCAGGTGCAGTTCACGCCCGTCGGGGCCGACGAGCCGGTGCACACGCTGCTGCGCCAGGGCGATCCGCGGCCGGCCACCCGAGTGTCGGTGTTCCTCGAAGTCGAGGGCGCTGCCCACTACCTGCCGGCCTACGCCGGAAACCTCGACATCATGACCTCGGCGGCGCTGCGCGTCGGCGAGCGGCTCGCCGAGCGCGCCGCGAATCCCGTCCCGTTGGAGACCGCGCCATGACCACGCTCTACGTCCAGGACGTCACGCTGCGCGACGGGATGCACGCCATCCGGCACCGCATCCCAACCGACAAGGTGGCGGCCATCGTCTCCTCGCTCGACGCGGCCGGCGTCGATGCGATCGAGGTCGCACACGGCGACGGCCTCGCCGGCGGCAGCATCAACTACGGCCCGGGCAGTCACAGCGACTGGGAGTGGATCGAGACCGCGGCCGAACACATCCACCGTGCCGTCCTGACGACCCTCCTGCTGCCCGGCGTCGGAACGATCGACGACCTCAAGCACGCCTACTCGCTGGGCGTGCGATCGGTGCGCATCGCCACGCACTGCACGGAGGCCGACGTCGCCGCGCAGCACATCGCCACCGCGCGCGACCTCGGAATGGATGTCTCCGGGTTCCTGATGATGAGCCACATGGCGCCCCCGGCGGCGCTCGCCCAGCAGGCGAAGCTGATGGCGTCCTACGGCGCGCACTGCGTGTACGTCACCGACTCCGGGGGGCACCTGACGATGAACGGTGTCCGCGAGCTACTTCGGGCCTACCGGGACGTCCTCGCCCCCG
>JAODNL010000164.1 GCA_025465405.1 Pseudonocardiales bacterium
TCGGTGCGGCCGCACTTGGTGGCTTCAGCAGTCTGCCCATCACCTACCTCGGCGGGCTACTCATCGGTGTGGGTGCCTCGCTGGCGACGCGCTACTTCACGTCGGGCCTGCTGAGCGGCCTCGCCGCGTCGCTCCCGTTCCTCGTCCTGTTCGTAGTTCTGCTCGTGGCGCCGCGCCGCAAGCTGGTCGAACGAGCGCCGGTCGTCCCGCGCGGCCACTCCGGCTGGACGGCGCCCTGGCAGATTCAGTCGGGCTTCGGCCTGCCGGTGCTCACCATCCTGCTGTTCGTTCCGAACTTCGCCGGCATCCACCTCGCCGACTTCTCGCAATTTCTTGCACTTACCGTGTTGTTCCTGTCACTCGGTCTTCTCGTGCGCACGTCGGGACAGGTCTCGCTCTGTCACATCAGCTTCATGGCCGTCGGCGTCTGCGCGTTCTCACACCTGCACGTCGACCACCACTGGCCGTGGTTCATCGCGCTGCTGGCGGCGGGTGGGGTGGCCGTGCCGATCGGAGCGCTACTGGCCATCCCGGCGATCCGGCTCTCCGGCCTGTACCTCGCGCTCGCGACCTTTGGCTTCGGGATCCTGATGCAGTACATGTTCTACTCCGAGGGCTACATGTTCGGGCCCGACGCAACCGGACTCTCGATCCCCAAGCCCCACATCAGTTGGTTGGGGCTCACCGACAGCGACAAGAGCTATTACTACTTGTGTCTGGCCGTCGCCGTCCTTGTCACGGGCGGGATGCTTGCGCTCAACCGCAGCCGGCTGGGCCGGCTGTCGAGAGCGCTTGCCGACAGCCCACGCGGGTTGGCGACCAGCGGCACGTCGACACATGTCACCCGGGTGCTCGTGTTCTGCCTCTCGGCCTTCTTGGCGGCGATCGCAGGGGTTCTTGCAGCGGGTGCTCTGGGTCAGGTCGGCGGCGAGCTGTACCAGCCGATCAACTCGCTTCTCTACTTCGCTGTCGTCGTCATCACTGTCGGTGGCGCACCGTGGTACGCGATAGGCGCAGCCGTTGGATTGACGTTGCTCCCGTCGTACTGGGCGAACGCGGAGGCGACCAACTGGCTGCAGCTGGCGTTCGGCGTCGTTGCCGTGCTGTACGCGGTGACTCCGTCACAGAGACGGGGCGTGCCGGAGCCAGTTACTCGCGCCATCGATCGACTGGTCCGACGCCACTCGAAGAGCGCAGCCCAAGCCGTGACGCCCTCCGACTCGCCAACCAGCTCGAGCCGCGTTCGGCTGGAGCCCGGCCAGCTACGGTCCGAGGACATTCGGGTTGCCTTCGGTGGTCTGGTAGCGGTTGACGGCGTCAGCCTCGAGGCGCCTACCGGTCGCATCACCGGTTTGATCGGACCGAATGGCGCCGGCAAGACGACGCTGTTCAACGCGTGCTCCGGACTGAACAACCCCAGCCGAGGCCGGGTCCTGCTCGACGGTGCAGTTGTGTCACGGCTGAGCCCAGCGCGCCGCGCGAGGAGAGGCCTGGGCCGCACGTTCCAGCAGATGGAGCTGTTCGACAATCTGACCGTCTGGGAGAACGTCGCCCTCGGCGCCGAGGCGAGTAACGCCGGCGCGAATCCCCTGCGGCACATCGCCAGCTCCCGGGCGACCAAGCGAGTCGTCACCCAGCGAGCGACGGCCGCGATCGAGCAATGCGATCTACGAGACCTGGTCGACCGGACCGTGGGCACGCTTTCCACCGGACAACGGCGTCTGGTGGAGCTTGCTCGCTGCCTCGCCGGCCCATTCCGGATCCTGCTGCTCGACGAACCGTCATCAGGCCTCGATCGCGTCGAGACAGCTCGGTTCGGCGAAGTACTGCAGCGAGCAGTCGCCGAGCGCGGCATCGGCATTCTCTTGGTCGAGCACGACATGGCGTTGGTGACAGACGTCTGCGAGTACATCTACGTGCTCGACTTCGGCAGGTTGATCTTCGAAGGCACTTCCGCAGAAGTCATGTCCGCGCCGATCGTGCAAGCCGCCTACCTCGGAGACGACGGAGCCCTCGGCACCGATGACCACCGGCTCGAAGTCCGCGAGGAGGTCGAGGCATGACCAGCCTGACGGCCGCAGTGGGACAGCCCACGTCGGCCGCAAACCCGGTCTTGCGCTTCGCGAACGTGTCAGCGGGCTATGGCAAGGCAACCGTCCTGCGGGACGTCAGTTTCGAGGTTCCGGCCGGTGGCATCATTGCGCTGCTCGGTCCGAACGGTGCCGGAAAGACAACGTTGTTGAAGACGGCGATCGGGCTGCTGCGCCCAACCCACGGCGCGGTCTACCTGCACGGAAAAGACGTCAAGCATGCAGCGCCGAACCGGCGATCCCGGCAAGGCCTCTGCCTGATACCGGAAGGGCGTGGGATCTTCCGCGGCCTATCCGTTCGCGACAACCTGCGCATGCATCAGCCCCGCGGGGCCGGCGTTTCAGTCGCAGAAACGGTCGACCGCGCGGTGGCGGCATTCCCGATCCTCGGTGAGCGCCTCGGCCAGCTCGCCGGCACGATGTCGGGCGG
>JAODNL010000170.1 GCA_025465405.1 Pseudonocardiales bacterium
CCGGTGCGCTCGAGTACCAGGATGGCCATCGCGCGCACGTACGAGAGCGTCGAGTCGTACCCGTGCGCGTCCAGCCAGTCCCGCGCCGCCGGCCACCGCTCCTCGGGACGGTCGCCCAGCGTGAACAGGGCCTCCTTGCAGCCCAGCGCGGCGCCCTGCGACGCGATCGCCAGCACCTCGTCGGGCGACAGGAACGCCGATTCGACGCGGTTGGGCGTGGTCGCGAACGTGCAGTAGTGGCAGCGGTCGCGACACAGCCGGGTGAGCGGGATGAAGACCTTGCGCGAGTACGTCACGACGCCGGGCCGGCCGGCCGCCACGAGCCCGGAGTCACGCACGCGGGCCGCCGACGCGCAGAGGTCGACGAGCTCGTCGCCCCGAGCCGACAGCAGTATCTCGGCCTCGGTGGCATCCAGCGTCACACCGTCACGTGCACGACGAAGGCTGCGCCGCATCGCCGAAGAAGACGTCACGTCAAGCTCAACCCGTCCCCGTGGATGACATTCCCGCTGTCACCGTTCCCGATTCGGGTTTGGGCGCACCGCGGCTCACAACGCCCGCAGCCGGGGCAGGATCTCGTCGCCGTAGAGGCGTAGGAAGCGCTCCTGGTCGGGTCCGGGTGCGTGGAAGACCAGGTGGGTGAAGCCGAGGTCGAGGTAACGCTTGATGGCGGCGACGTGCTCATCCGGGTCGGTGGACACGATGAACCGCGACGCGGTGCGCTCGACGGGCAGCTCGTCGGCCAGCCGCTGCATCTCCACCGGATCCTCCACGCCCGACTTCTGCTCCGGCGTCAGCGCCAGTGCCCCCCAGAACCGGGTGGCGGCCATCGCGGCGTCCCGGTCGTGGTCGAAGGACACCTTCACCTCGATCATCAGATCCAGGTCACTGACCGCCCGGCCCGCCTTCTCCGCCCCCTCGCGTACCGCCGGCAGCAGGGTGTCCGTATACAGCTCCGGTGCCTTCCCCGACGTCGTGATGTACCCGTCCCCCGCCCGACCCGCGAACCGCGTCGCCGCCGGGCCCGACCCGGCCAGATAGATCGGCACCGGCTGCTCCGGCACGTCATAGATCGACGCCTTGTCGGTGCGGTAGTACTCCCCTTCGAACGTCACCCGCTGCTCCGACCACAGCCTGCGGATCAACGCCACCGCCTCCCGGAACCGGGCGAACCGCTCCTTGCCGTCAGGCCATTCGATCCCCAACGGCACCTCGTTCATCGACTCACCGGTACCCATCCCGAGCACCACCCGGCCCGGGAACAGACACCCCAACGTCGCGAACGCCTGCGCCACGATCGCCGGGTGGTACCGAAACGTCGGCGTCAGCACGCTCGTCCCGATCGTGATCCGTTCGGTCGAGGCCCCCAGCGCACCCAGCCACGACATCGCGAACGGTGCATGCCCGCCGTCATGCCGCCACGGCTGCAAATGATCACTCACGAACACCGAATCAAACCCGACCTCCTCCGCCACCACGCCATAACGCAGCAACTCGGCGGGCGGGAACTGCTCGTTGGACGCCTTGTACCCCAGCCTCAACGCGGTCAACGCGTGTCCTCTCTGCCGCCGGCTCGCGCTTTCGCGGTCACCGTGCGCTCGTCACGATCAGTTCGACCTTCTGGAATTCCTTGACTGTCGAGTAGCCGCACTTGCCCATTACCCGGCGAACCGCGCCGAACAGGTTGCGCTCACCGGCCGGATCCGCCGTCGGCCCGACGAGCAACTCCTCGAGACTCGGCCGCTTCAGGTCGGGATGCACGTGATCGACGACGGCCGCCCGGGGTACTCGTGGGTGCGCCGCGGTGGCGTCCCAGTACCGTCCGTTGCCCGGTGACTCCGCGGCCATCGCCAGCGCCTCGCCGAGCATGACCGCGTCGGCCCCACAGGCGAGTGCCTTGGCGATGCTGCCACTCGTCGGCAGGTCACCGTAGGCGATCAGGTGGACGTAGCGCCCGCCCGTCTCGTCGAGGTAGTCACGACGTGCCGCGGCGGCGTCGATCAGCGCGGTCGCCATCGGCACGTCGATGCCGAGTGCCGAGTGCGTGGTGGAACCGAGGTGCGCGCCGTAGCCGATGATCACGCCCGCCGCGCCGGTCCGCATGAGATGCAACGCAGTCTGGTAGTTCGTCACCCCTCCGACGACAACCGGCACATCCAGATCGGCGATGAACGTCTTGAGGTTCAGACCGGGGACGTCACCCTCGGCGACGTGCTCCGCGGAGATCACGGTGCCCTGGATGACGAGCAGGTCGACCCCTTCGGAGAGGACGTGGGGGGCCAGCTCGGCCGTGTGCTGCGGCGAGAGCCGTACCGCCACTCGGATCCCGGCCGCACGCAGCTCGGCGACCCGCCGTCGCAGCAACTCGGGCGACACCGGCTGGGCGTAGACGCGCTGCAGGGATTCCGTCTGACCGTCGAGGCCGGCGAGCACGGCCGCGGCATCCTCGTACCGCGTCCACAGGCCCTCCCCGTCGAGCACCGCGAGGCCCCCGAGCCGCTCGACCTCCACCGCCGTCGCCGGCGAGATCACCGCGTCCGACGGCGCGGCCACGAGCGGGAGCGCGAACGTGTGAGCGTCGATCTGCCAGGACGTGGAGACGACTGCCGAACCGCGCGTGCGCCGCGTCGGGACGAGCGCGATCTCGTCGAGGTGATAGCCACGGCGGGCGTGACGACCCAGCCCGATCTCCACGGTCTCCGGCATGCTGCTGAGTCTGCCGCATGCCCCGATGCCACCCGGATGCCACCGTCCCCTCCGTGATGAAGACCGATGTCGGAGGGCGCTGCGATCATCGGCGCCATGCTGGAAGCACCTGACGTCTTCGACGATCTGGCGGCCGACTACGCCGGATGGCCTGGCGTCGCGGTGGGACGTGTCTGGCACCACGACGGCCTCAAGGTCGACGGGAAGATCTTCGCCATGGTCGTCCGGGAACGCCTGGTGATCAAGGTGCCGGCCCCGGACGCGGCCGCCCTGGTCGAGGCCGGCGACGGGGTGGCGTTCGAGCCCCGGCCCGGCCGCAAGATGCGCGAGTGGGTCGTGCTCGAGGCCGTCGACGCCGAAGTCTGGCGCCCGCTCGTCGCCGCCGCCTACCGATACGTCGGTCAGCGGGCGTAGTTGGGCGCCTCGACGGTCATTTGGATGTCGTGCGGATGCGACTCCTTCAGGCCGGCGGCGGTGATCCGCACGAACTGGCCGCGCTCCTGCAGCTGCGGGATCGTGTGCGCACCCACGTAGAACATCGACTGATGCAGACCGCCGATGAGCTGATGCGCGACCGCCGACAGCGGGCCGCTGTAGGGAACCTGGCCCTCGATGCCCTCCGGCACGATCTTGTCGTCGCTGGCGACATCGGCCTGGAAATAGCGGTCCTTCGAGTACGACACCCGCCCGCGCGAGGCCATCGCCCCGAGTGAGCCCATGCCGCGGTAGCGCTTGTACTGCTTGCCGTTGACGAAGACGAGGTCACCGGGCGACTCGTCGCAGCCGGCCAGCAGCGAGCCCAGCATCACGGTGTCCGCTCCGGCCACGATCGCCTTCGCGATGTCACCGGAGTACTGCAGGCCGCCGTCGCCGACGACCGGCACCCCGGCCGCACGCGCCGCGGCGGCCGCGTCGTAGATCGCCGTGATCTGCGGGACGCCGACGCCGGCAACCACGCGGGTCGTGCAGATGGAGCCCGGCCCGACACCGACCTTCACGGCGTCAGCGCCGGCATCGACGAGCGCCTGCGCGCCGGCCCGGGTGGCGACGTTACCGGCCAGTACCTGGACGTGACGCGTCGCCGGATCGGACTTCAGCTGGCGGATCATCTCGAGCATCAGGCGCGCCTGCCCGTTGGCGGTGTCCGGGACGAGCACGTCGACTCCGGCCTCGACCAGCGCCGTGGCCCGCGCCCACGCATCGCCGTAGAAGCCCACCGCGGCGGCCACCCGGAGCCGGCCCTCGCCGTCCTTCGTCGCGAGCGGGTACTGCTCGGTCTTGGTGAAGTCCTTGACGGTCACCAGCCCCCGCAGCCGGTTGTCGGCGTCGACGATCGGCAGCTTCTCGATCTTGTGCTTGCCCAGCAGCGCGGCGGCGTCGTCCCGGGAGATGCCGACCGGCGCGGTGACCAGCGGCATCGCGGTCATGACCTCGCGGACCGTGCGCGTCTCGAAGTCCGCGGCCGCGACGAAGCGCAGGTCGCGGTTGGTGATGATGCCCAGCAGCACGCCACCCGCATCGACCACGGGGAGGCCCGAGATGCGAAACCGCCCGCACAGGGCGTCGACGTCGGCCAGCGTCGCGTCCGGGCCGACGGTGACCGGATCGCTGACCATGCCCGACTCGGAGCGCTTGACCAGGTCGACCTGGCCGGCCTGCTCCTCGATGGACAGGTTGCGATGCAGCACGCCGATGCCGCCCTGCCGGGCCATGGCGATCGCCATCCGCGCCTCGGTAACGGTGTCCATAGCAGCCGACAGCAGCGGCACGGCCACCGAGATCTCACGGGTCAGCCGGGAAGTCGTGTCGACCTCGGACGGGACCACGTCCGTCTCGCCCGGAAGCAGCAGCACGTCGTCGAACGTGAGGCCGAGAGTGGCGAACTTGGCGGGCAGACCGTCGATCAGGGGATCGTGATCGGTCACGGTGAGAACTCCTCGAAGGCGCCGGTACCTCATCTTACGGGTGGGACTGCCACCCCCCTACCCCGGGACAAATGTCAGGGTCGATTCGGGGGGAAACCCAATGGCGCGTGAATCGGGCGAACCGGGAGCCTGAGTGCCATGACCCAAGTCCGCACCGTTTCCCCCGCCGTCGCCTCGATCGTGGCCGCCCGAGCCACCGAAGTCGTCAAGCTCTACGGCTCCGGCGACACCGCCGTGCGCGCGCTGGACCACGTCAGTGTCGAACTCGTCCGCGGCGAGTTCACCGCGATCATGGGCCCGTCCGGCTCCGGCAAGTCGACGCTCATGCACTGCCTCGCGGGTCTCGATGCCGTCACGGCCGGCATCGTCGAGATCGGGGACGTGGAGCTGTCGGGCCTGTCGGACAAGAAGATGACCGCGCTGCGACGTGACCGGATCGGGTTCGTGTTCCAGTCGTTCAACCTGGTGCCCACCCTGACCGCGTTGGAGAACATCACGCTGCCGATCGCGATCGCCGGCCGTACGCCGGACCAGCCGTGGCTGGACATGGTGATCACGACGCTGGGGCTGAGCGATCGCCTGCACCACCGCCCGAGCGAGCTGTCCGGCGGACAGCAGCAGCGCGTGGCCGTCGGCCGCGCCCTGGCCGGCCAGCCGGAGATCATCTTCGGCGACGAGCCCACCGGAAACCTCGACTCCCGCTCCAGCGGCGAGGTCATGGGCATCCTGCGCCGATCGGTGGACGACCTGGGCCAGACCGTCGTCATCGTCACCCACGACCCGAAGGCGGCGAGCTACGCCGACCGGGTGCTCTTCCTGGCCGACGGTCGCATCGTCGACGAGCTGCGCGCGCCCACCGCCGACGCCGTGCTGGATCGCATGAAGAAGCTCGAGGGCTGAGCGCAGATGACCGCAGCTACCCTGCGCAACCCGATGCGGGTTGTGTCCGTGCGTAACCTCGCGGCGCACAAGGTCCGGCTGATCCTGACCGTCGTGTCAGTACTGCTCGGCACCGCGTTCGTGGCGGGATCATTCGTCTTCACCGACACGCTCAACCGCAGCTTCACCAAGATCTTCAACTCTGCCGACCGAGGCATCGACTCGCGCGTCGAGGCCCGCAAGAGCTACGACCCGGGCGTACCGCTCAGCCTCGTCGACCAGGTCAGGGCCCTGCCCGGCGTCCGAGCGGTCCAGCCCGTCGCCACCGCGTCGATCGTGCTGATCGGCAAGGACGGCAAGCGGGTCAGCACCGGCGGCGCCCCGAGCGAGGGAAAGATCTGGACGAGCGCCGTTGACTCGGTGACGACTCCGCCGACGTTCGTCACGGGTACCGCGCCCGTCGCGGCCGGACAGGTCGTGATCAACAACGGCGCCGCGAAGAAGGCCAGGCTGGCTACCGGCGACCACGCGAAGGTCGTCCTGCCCAACGCCGGCGTCGTCGACGTGACCATCTCCGGCGTCTACCGCACCGAGACCGAGACGGGCGGGTACGTCGGCGTGCTGTTCAGCCGGCCCCAGGCACTGCAGCTGCTCACCGACGGCAGCCATCTCAGCGCGCTGGACGTCGCGGCCGGCAACGGAGTCTCGGAGCAGACGCTCACCGCCCGGATCGCGCAGATCCTGCCGGCCGATCTCAAGGCGCAGACCGGCGATCAGGTGCGCAAGGACGACCAGCAGGGCATCCAGACCGCCCTGTCGTTCGTCAACTACATCCTGCTGGCGTTCGGCTTCATCGCGCTCGTGGTCGGGACGTTCATCATCTACAACACGTTCTCGATGATCGTCGCGCAGCGGCTGCGCGAGCTGGCGCTGCTGCGCGCGGTCGGCGCCGACCGCAAGCAGATCCGGCGCTCGGTCGTGCTCGAGGCGGGCATCATCGGCGCGATCGGCAGCGTGGCCGGTCTGGCCGGCGGCGTGGGCCTGGCCTTCGGCCTGCACGCGCTGCTCGATGCGCTGAACCTCGGCCTGCCATCCGGCGGCCTCGTCATCTCACCGCGCACGGTGCTCGTCGCACTGCTGGCCGGGACGGGTGTGACGCTACTGTCCGCCTACGCGCCCGCGCGCCGGGCGGCGAAGATCCCGCCGGTGGCGGCGATGCGGGAGGAGTTCGCTTCTGCCAGCGCAGGCAGCCTGCGGCGACGCACGCTGATCGGCTCCGTGGTCGGTGGCCTCGGCGTCCTCGCGACGGTCGCGGGCGCGGCGTCGAACAAGGGTGGGACGGCCGCAGGTTTGATCGGGCTGGGGCTGCTCGCCGTCGGCGCGGGAGCGATGTTGCTGTCGCCCCTGCTCGCCGGCTGGGTGATCACCCCACTCGGAAAGCTGCTCGGCCGGCCGTTCGGGGCCGTGGGTGAGCTGGCGCGCACGAATGCCGTCCGTAACCCCCGCCGCACGGCCGCGACGTCCTTCGCGCTCACCCTCGGCCTGCTGCTGGTCAGCGGCGTCGCCGTGATCGGCGCGTCGATGAAAAGCAGCATCAACAGCCTGTTCGACAACAACGTGAGCGCCAGCTACAGCCTGTCCTCGCAGGCCGACCTGGGTGTGCCCATCCGGGCCGCGGCCGCGGCCGGCCGGGTCGCGGGCGTCGGCTCAATGACCGAATTGCACGATCTGGCCGTCCAACTCGACGGTGGCGGCGGGCAGTCCGGCACCGCCGTCGACGGACCGCTCGCGCCGGTCCTGAAGGTGGACGTCAAGCGCGGCGCAGCAGCGCCGGGGCCCGGAACGATGATCGTGTCCGACTCGACGGCGAAGAAGAGCGGCTGGGGAGTCGGCTCGACCCACATGCTGTCGACGCACAACGGCAGGACGATCACCGAGACGGTGTCCGGCGTGTACAAGGACAACCAGCTGCTCGGCCCGTGGATGGTCACCGGCGAGGTCTACCGCGCGCTCGTCCCGACGAACCAGTGGTCGGACATCGTGGCGCTGATCAAGGCGGCTCCGGGCACGGACGAGGCGGCGCTGCGGGCCGGTCTGGAGCGCGTCACCGACCCGTATTACGTCATCAACGTGCAGAACCGCAGCGAGTTCAAGGGACAGCTCGCCTCGCAGGTGAACGGCCTGCTGGGCCTGGTTTACGGGATGCTGGGCCTGGCGATCGTCATCGCGGTCCTCGGCATCATCAACACGCTGGCGCTCTCGGTGGTCGAGCGGCGCCGCGAGATCGGGATGCTGCGCGCGGTCGGCATGCAGCGCAAGCAGGTCCGCCGCACGATCTACGTCGAATCGCTGCTGATCGCGACGTTCGGGGCGTTGCTCGGACTGGTGCTCGGCGTCACGTACGGCTCCCTGTTCGCCGCGACGCTGCTGCGCAGCCAGGGCCTGGACAGGCTCAGCATCCCGTGGACCCAGGCCGTGGCGTTCCTCGTGGCAGCCGCCGTGGTGGGTGTCCTGGCGGCCCTGTGGCCGGGCGTTCGAGCCGCCCGCACCCGTCCACTCGAGGCCATCGCGACGAGTTGATGGACGTTTCGGTTGGCGGTAAGACCCAGCTGGGTCTTACCGTGGAGCCGTGACGAACTGCGTGGGACTCCGGTGAACCTCGACGACGGCCCACTCGATCCGTTCCTGGACGATCCGAGTGACCCGGCTGCGCTGCTGGACGACAACGAACCCGCCGCGCCGCTGAGCGACGACGAGCGGGCCGACGTGGAGGCTGACCTCGCCGAACTGGCCGAGTTCCGCGGCGCTCTGGCCCCGCAGGGGGTCGAGGGAATCGCGGTCGAATGCGGCGACTGCGGCGAGCAGCACTTCTTCGGCTGGGACCTCATGGCCGCCAACCTGCGGGCCCTGCTCGGCGAAGGACGGACCCACGTGCACGAACCGGCCTTCGCGCCGGACCAGGATGCCTACGTCAGCTGGGACTACGCGCGGGGCTACACCGACGCCGTCAACGCCCTGACCAAGCGCCACTGAGCCGCGCGCCGACCATCGCGATTTGTCGCGATTGGATTTCGCCTACCCGAACGAGCGTCACCTTTGCGCCCGTCGCTCTTTGGATAAGCAGACGACCGCTACGGGAACGCGCGGTCACTGCGGTTTCGGAGGGCAGATCGATGGCCGAGGTCCGACGGCTTCCCGTCCCGCGTGAGGGGGACTGGGACTGGCAGGTGCGTGCGGCCTGCCGCGGCATAGACACAGCAACCTTCTACCACCCGGAGAACGAGCGCGGCCCGTCACGCCACAAGCGCGAGATCCGGGCCAAAGCGGTGTGCGCGAGCTGCCCGGTGGTCGAGAGCTGCCTGCGGTGGGCACTCGCCGCTCGGGAGCCCTACGGCGTCTGGGGCGGCCTGTCCGCGGAAGAGCGCGAGGCGATGCTGGCCCGCCGACCCGCTTGAGAGCTCGCCCGACCGGTTCCCGTAGCCGATCGTCGACCTACCTGTACGCAGACCTCTGCCCCGCAGCACCCGGTAACGCCGGATACTGCGGGGCAGAGTTGGCTCAGTAACCCGGGCCGTGGCTGTGGCCGTGGCCACCGTGGTCGTGGCCCTGTTCTTCGGACTCCGCCGGCTTCTCGACGATGGCGCTCTGTGTCGAGAGGATCAGCGCCGCGACCGAGGCCGCATTGGCCAGTGCCGCCTTCGTCACCTTCACCGGGTCGACGACGCCGGCCTCGAGCAGGTTGACGTACTCGCCGGTGGCGGCGTTGAGGCCGTGGTTGGGCGGCAGGTCGCGCACCTTGGCGACGACGACGTAGCCCTCTTCGCCGGCGTTCGACGCAATCCACCGCAGCGGCTCGTCGAGAGCGGCCCGGACGACAGCCACGCCGGTGGCCTCGTCTCCGGACAGCCCGAGGTTGCCGTCCAGCGCGCTGCTGGCCTGCACGAGCGCGGCACCGCCACCGGCGATGATGCCCTCCTCAACGGCAGCACGGGTCGCGGCGATCGCGTCCTCGATACGGTGCTTGCGCTCCTTGAGTTCGACCTCGGTGGCCGCGCCGACCCGGATGACGCCGACGCCGCCGGCAAGCTTGGCCAGCCGCTCCTGCAGCTTCTCGCGGTCCCAATCGGAGTCGGTGTCGTCGATCTCGCGCCGGATCTGCGCGATGCGGGCGTCGATCTCCTCCTGCGACGCGGCACCGTGGGTGACGGTCGTGGTGTCCTTCGTGACGACGACCCGGCCGGCCCGCCCGAGCACGTCCAGCCCGACCTGGTCCAGCTTCAGCCCGACCTCCGGGGCAACGACCTGGCCGCCGGTGACGATGGCGAGATCCTGCAGGAAGGCCTTGCGCCGGTCGCCGAAGAACGGCGCCTTCACCGCGACCGTGTTGAACGTCTTGCGGTTCGCGTTCACGACCAGGGTGGACAGCGCCTCGCCCTCGACGTCCTCGGCGATGA
>JAODNL010000206.1 GCA_025465405.1 Pseudonocardiales bacterium
CGTCCGCCACCTTCCGGGCCAGGACCTTGCCCAGCTCGACCCCCCACTGGTCGAAGGAATTGATGCTCCACACGGTGCCCTGGACGAAAACGCTGTGCTCGTACAGGGCGACGAGCGTGCCGAGCGCGTAGGGCGTCAGGGAGTCCAGCAACAGCGTGTTGGACGGCCGGTTCCCCTCGAACACCCGGTGCGGCACCAGCCAGCCCGGCGTGCCTTCGGCGGCGACCTCCTCCGCGGTCTTGCCGAACGCGAGCGCCTCGGCCTGCGCGAAGACGTTTGCGGTCAGCAGGTCGTGGTGCTGGCCGATCGGATTGAGCGAGTGCGTGAACCCGATGAAATCGGCCGGAACCAGCTCGGTGCCCTGATGGATCAGCTGGTAGAAGCTGTGCTGCCCATTCGTGCCGGGCTCGCCCCAGTACACCGGTCCGGTCTGGTAGTCGACGGGCCGCCCGTCCAGCGTGACGTGCTTGCCGTTGGACTCCATCGTCAACTGCTGCAGGTACGCGGGGAACCGCTTGAGGTACTGGGCGTAGGGCAGCACCGCCTGTGTCTGCGCGTCGAAGAAATCCGTGTACCAGACCGTCAGCAGGCCGAGCAGCACAGGCAGATTCGCTTCGAACGGCGCCGAGCGGAAGTGCACGTCCATTGCATGAAAGCCGGCCAGCATCTGCTCGAACGCGTCCGGACCGATCGCGATCATCGTCGACAGCCCGATCGCGGAGTCCATCGAATACCGGCCGCCGACCCAGTCCCAGAAGCCGAACATGTTCATGACGTCGATGCCGAACGCTTCGACTGCCTCGGCGTTCGTCGACACGGCCACGAAGTGCTTCGCGATCGCCGACTTGTCCTCAAGGGCGGCAAGCAGCCAGTCGCGCGCGGTGGTCGCGTTCGTCATCGTCTCGAGCGTGGTGAACGTCTTCGACGAGACGATGAACAGCGTCTCCGCGGGGTCGAGGTCGCGTGTGGCCTCGACGAAGTCGGTGCCGTCGACGTTGGACACGAACCGGAACGTCAGGTCGCGCAGGCTGTAGTGGCGCAACGCCTCGTAGGCCATCACGGGGCCGAGGTCCGAACCGCCGATGCCGATGTTGACGATGTTGCGGATCGGCTTGCCGGTGTGCCCTACCCACCGGCCGCTGCGGACGCGCGCGGCGAATTCACCCATGCGACCGAGCACCTCGCGCACCGCGGACACCACGTCAATCCCGTCGACCGTGATGCGCTCCCCCTTGGGCGCGCGCAGCGCCACGTGCAGCACGGCCCGACCCTCGGTGACGTTGATCTTCTCGCCGGCGAACATCGCATCGATCCGCTCGCGCAGCCGGGAATCCTCGGCGAGCCGCACAAGCAGCCGGATCGTCTCGCCGGTGACCCGGTTCTTCGAGTAGTCGAGGTGGATGCCCACCGCGTCCGCGGTGAGCCGTTCGCCACGATCCGGGTCTTCGGCGAACAGCTGCCGCAGGTGGGTGTCGCGGATGTCGGCGTGGTGCGCTGTCAGCGCGGCCCAGGCCGGTCGGGCACGGAGCGGTTCGACGGGACGGTCGGGGGTGTGCGCCATACGACCATCCCTACCAGACCGCGGATCACCCCCGCACGGCCCTGGGGACCGGCGGCGCCAGATAGCCTCTGCAAGGCCTATGACGCGCGACCGACAGGGGATGAAGACGTGAACGGTGAGCGGCCCCGCCTGTCCGTGATCGGCACCGGTTACCTGGGCGCGACCCATGCCGTCTGCATGGTCGAGCTCGGCTACGACGTGATCGGTCTCGACGTGGACGAGACGAAGATCGCGCGGCTGCGCGCCGGCGAGATCCCGTTCTACGAACCGGGGCTGCCGGAGCTGCTCACCAAGCACATCGACAGCGGCCGGCTGCGGTTCACCACGTCCTACGAGGAAGTGGCCGAATTCGGCGACGTCCACTTCGTCTGCGTCGGCACCCCGCAGCGTAAGGGTGAGCTGGCGGCCGACATGACCTACGTCGAGGCCGCGTTCAGCTCGCTGGCCGCACACCTGACCCGCAAGGCGCTCGTGGTGGGCAAGTCCACCGTTCCTGCCGGCACCGCCGCCCGGATGGAGCGCTTGATGCTGCGGCTGGCGCCGTGCAAGGACGTCGAGCTCGCCTGGAATCCCGAGTTCCTGCGCGAGGGCTTCGCCGTCGACGACACCCTTCGCCCCGACCGCCTCGTCTTCGGCGTGCACTCCGAATGGGCCGAGCAGCAGATCCGGGCCGCCTTCGAGCCGGTGATCGAGGCGGGCACGCCGGTGGTGGTCACGGACTTCGCGACCGCGGAGCTGGTCAAGGTTGCCGCCAACTCCTTTCTTGCCACGAAGATCTCGTTCATCAACGCCATGGCGGAGGTGTGCGAGGTCACCGGTGCCGACGTCACGAAGCTGGCCGAGGCGATCGGTCACGACGCCCGCATCGGGCGGCGCTTCCTGTCCGCGGGCCTCGGCTTCGGCGGCGGCTGCCTGCCCAAGGACATCCGGGCCTTCATTGCTCGCGCCGGCGAACTCGGCGTCGACCAGGCCGTCGCATTCCTGAACGAGGTGGATGCGATCAACATGCGCCGCCGGGCTCGCACGGTTGACATCGGGCTCGATCTTGTCGACGGGTCCTATCGCGGTACCCATGTCGCGGTCCTGGGCGCCGCGTTCAAACCGAACTCCGACGACATCCGCGACTCGCCGGCTCTGGACGTCGCCGCGTCGATCGGGCGGCGCGGTGGCACCGTCGTCATCTACGACCCACAGGCGATGGACAACGCGCGCCGAGAGCACCCGGAACTGACCTACGTCGATTCGCTCACTGCCGCGGTCAGCGGCGCCGACGTGATCATGCTGCTCACCGAGTGAGATCGGAAGAGC
>JAODNL010000228.1 GCA_025465405.1 Pseudonocardiales bacterium
GCGCCATCGCGATCATGACCCGCTGGCGCATACCGCCGGAAAACTGGTGCGGGTAGTCGTGCACCCGCCGCTGCGGGCTCGGGATCCCGACCAGCCCCAACAGTTCGACCGCACGCCGGCGGGCGTCCTTTCGGCTCACCGACTCGTGGGCTCTGATCATCTCGACGATCTGCCAGCCCACACGGTAGTTCGGGTGCAGGCTGGACAACGGGTCCTGAAAGATCATTCCGATCTGGGCGCCGCGGACCCGACGGAGCTCCGAGGCCGGCATCGTGAGCAGGTCCCGGCCCTCGAACCGGGCCTGCCCGCTCACCCGCGCGCCAGGGGTGAGTCCAACGATCGCCTGGGTGGAGACACTTTTCCTCGAACCCGATTCTCCCACGATGCCCAGCGACTCGCCCGGCTCGACGCTGAAGCTGACACCGCGCACGGCGGGCAGCACACCGTCCGCCGTCGCGAAAGAGACGCGCAGGTCCTCTACCTCGAGTAGCGACATGTTGCTCCTGTTTCGACATCGTGCCGGTCATGTCGTGCGGGCGACGGTGAGCGGCTCATTGGTTCAGCCACACGTTGGTGATGTCGAAGTTCTCGTTGATCGGGAGGTAGACCGCGTTCTGCAGCCGGGAGGACTTGTAGAGCGGAACGTCCACATTGACCAGCGGGATCACGGCCGCGTCCCGCATGGTCTGCACCGACGCCTGGTGCCACAGGCCGGCCACCTTCGCGGCCTGTGAAGCGGGCAGTCCCAGCGCCTGCTTGACCAGGCCGTTGGTGATCGGGCTGTTGTAGTCGCCGTAGTCCACGGAGTTGGGTCCGTAGTTCGGGCCGTCGGTCATCGGCTGCAGCACAGCCCGGCCGTTGATGCCGAACCAGTCCGGCACCCAGAACAGCAGCGCCATGTCCCACGTGCCCCGCTTGCTGCTTGACGGATCGGACAGGTAGCGAACGCTGAAATCGGTCTGGGTGGCCGAGATCATCTGGGCGTTGATGCCCGCTGCCTTCAGGTCCGCCTGGATGAGCTGCGCGGTCTTGGGGTTGTCCTGGGTAGTGGGGTAGAGCAGCTTGAGGGTGAGCCCGTTCGGGTAGCCCGCAGCCGCCAGCAACTGCTTCGCCTTCTGCGGATCGCCCTTGTCACCGGCCGTGGGGTAGAGATTGAACGGCTGGTAGCCGACATCCCCCGGGGCGAGAATCTGACTGGCCGGCCGCGCGATCTTGCTGCCGCCCTGTGCCTGGCCGATCGCAGCCTTGTCGATAGCGTACTGGACGGCTTGTCGGACCTTGACGTTCTTCATCGCCGAGTTTGCGTTGGGGCTCTGCTCGTTGAACACCGCGTAGCTCACCGCGGCGCTGGAGTTGACGGTCAGGTTCGGATCGCCGGTCAGCCCGGTCAGGTCCGGCGTGGGCACTACGACGTCCCAGCCCATATCGGTAGTCCCGGCCTGGATCTGCTGCTGGACGGCCTCCTGAGTCTGCCCCTCATTGATGACGATCTTGTCAACGTAGGCCTTGCGGATCGGGTCGCTGCTGCGGTTCCACGCAGGGTTGCGGTCGAGCAGGATCTGACTGCCCGGCGTGTACTTGGTGATCTGGTACGGGCCATCGGACAGGACGTGCGCGTCGAACTGGGGGCTGTTCGGCACGTACTTCAGGTACTCCACGGGCACGGCGGAGGCGAACGGCTCGGCAATGACGTCGAGGAAGTCGGCGGTGGCGTGGGTGAGGTGGAAGACGATGGTTTTCGCGTCGGGGGCCGTGATGCCCGAGATGTCGTGCCCATTGATGTAGGCCGCGATGCCGGCCGCGGTGCCCGGGATCTTCGACTCGGCCGCGCAATACGCCGCCATCCCCTGGATCGTGCTCGTGAAGTAGCTCGGCGCGCCCACCGGTGCGACCGGGTTGCACATGCGCTTGAAGCTGCGCACGAAGTCCTGGGCAGTGACCTGCCGCGCTGGGCTGGAGTTCCACTTCACCCCGTCGCGCAGGTGAATCGTGTAGGTGGTGCCGCCGTGGGTGATTCCACCGTTGGACTCGGTCGGCATCACGCTCGCGACATCGGGCACCGGCGTGTTGACCTTGCTGGTGTCCTTGCTGGCCGGGTAGCTGAACAGCTGCCGCGTCCAGGTGCGTTCCTCGGTGTGGGTGTCGGTGTTGTAGCCGGCGGTGGGATCGAGGACGTCGATGTCGCCAACGCCGCCGAGGGTCAAGGTGCCGCCGACGCGGGGGGCGGACGTGGCCGGTTGAGCAGCGTTACCGCCGCACGCGGTCACGATGACCCCGGAGAGGATGAGGGCTGTGCCTCTCAGGCCCCGGCTTAGGAATGTGTTCACGGTCACGACCTCCACGCTGCCCACGGTCGCCAGCAAAACCAGTGGCGAAAGCGCATATTTCAACAGAGTTGATACGAAAAAGTTCCCCCGCGTCATCGCTGGAGAACCCGACCAGATCCAGAGGAGCGGCTCACTGTCGCCGTGCTGCCGGACGGAGCAAGCGGAGATCCAACCGCATCGTTGTTAACATTCGGAACCTTAGCAAGTTGACTTCAGCCGGGTCAAGGTCGGATGGGACGGATCGGAGGTGACCGGACGGAATCCCCGTTCTGCCCGCGGGAGCCGAACCACCGTCATATTTCGAAACGTGCACGAAACAATCTCTCGCGAGCCGTGTCCCGGGTCGGGCGCCGCAGCGAAGAGCGGCCCGCGCAGGTGTAGGCGTCCGTCCGCGCGCCCCAGCGGTAAGGAGGGCCGAACGCACCCGGGTGTCGACGGCTCGCTCAGGTGGCGGGGCGAGCCGGTGATGGCCGCGGCATCGTCCCCGGAACTGGCGCCCGTCCCCCGAACTAGGCCTATCTTGCTAACATTCCGGATATCAAAAATCTCTGAACAGGGGTCGGACGTGAAGCGCGACGGCGTATTGGGCATCCAGCGAGCTGGTCGGCGATGCCTCACCGACGAATTTGCCGAGAGCATACGGCAGGCGA
>JAODNL010000229.1 GCA_025465405.1 Pseudonocardiales bacterium
GGCGGCCGGTGGCGGACTCGGCGACGCCGGCGCGGTCCAAGTACGGCGTGATCCCGCCGTTCCAGAACGAGAATCCGGCGCCAGTGATCATTGCCAGGTCGATGTCCTGGGGGGCGCTGACGACACCTTCGTCGAGTATCAACCGCGCTTCCTCCGCCAGAGCCGACAACACTCGTTGCCTGATCTGCGACGCGGTGAGCACGACGGGTGGGTCGGCGACCTCGAAGAACGTCGCGACCTCGGGGTCGACGGTGGGCGCGCCGGTCTCCCACGTGTAGATCGACGACTTCTTCGCCGCGACGATCTTGCGCAGGTTCTCCGACACGTAGAACCGATCGCCGAACGCGCTGTGCAGCGTCTCGGAGTTGTGCAGCGCGATCGCGGGACCGACGAGCGCGAGCAGCACGAACGGAGGCATCGGCGCGATACCGGCCACGGAGGCGTCGGCGACCTCGATCGGAGTGCCCTCGTCCACCACCTTGCTGATCTCACCCATGAACCGGCCGAGCAGCCGGTTGGCGACGAACGAGGGGGAGTCCTTCACGAGGATCGCCGTCTTGCCCAGCGACTTCGCGACCGCGAACGCCGTGGCCAGCGCGACGTCGTCGGTCCGCTCGGCCCGGATGATCTCCAGCAACGGCATGACCGCGACCGGGTTGAAGAAGTGCAGCCCGACGAGGCGCTCGGGGTGCTCGAGGTCCGCGGCCATCTCGGTGATCGACAGCGACGAGGTGTTCGTCGCCAGGATCGCCTCCGGGCCGACGAATTCCTCGACCTCGGCGAACACCTGCTTCTTGATCTTGATCTCTTCGAAGACGGCTTCGATCACGAGATCGGCGTCGGCGAAGGCATCCTTGGTCAGCGAGCCGCTCACCAACGCCTTGAGACGGTGTGCCTTGTCCGCGTCGAGCCGGCCCTTCGCCAGTTGCTGGTCGAGCTCGCCGTGTACGTAGCCGACGCCCTTGTCGAGGCGATCCTGGTCGAGGTCGGTCATCACGACCGGCACCTGCAGCCTGCGTGCGAGCAGCAGTGCGAGCTGGCTGGCCATCAGGCCGGCGCCGACGACACCGACCTTGGTCACCGGGCGGGCCAATGCCTTGTCCGGCGCGCCCGCGGGACGCTTGGCCCGCTTGTTGACCAGGTCGAAGGCGTAGAGGCCCGCCCGCAGTTCATCGCCCATGATCAGCTCGGCGAGCGCCTCGTCCTCGGCCGCGGTTGCGGCCGTGAAGTCGGCCGTCTGGGCGAGCGCGATCAGGTCGAGTGCGCGATATGGCGCCGGCGCGGTACCGCTGACCTTGATGTCGGCGAACGCCTTGCCGGCGGCCACGGCCCCGGCCCAGTCGTCGGCACTGTGGTCGACGCGGCTGACCGTGGTCGTGCCGTCGAGCACGCCGGCCGCCCACCGCAGCGACTGCGCGAGGAAGTCCGCGTCGTCGAGCAGCACGTCGACCACGCCCAGCTCGCCGGCCTGCACTGTCGAGAGCATCTTGTTCTGGTTCAGCGAGTTCTCGATGATCACCTTGACGGCCGCGTGGGGACCGATCAGCTGCGGCAGCAGCTGGGTGCCGCCCCAGCCGGGCACGAGGCCGAGAAAGACCTCGGGGAACGCGATCGCGGCGGCTTTCTTCGCGAGCGTGCGGTAATGGCAATGCAGCGCCAGCTCGAGGCCGCCGCCCATGACCGCTCCGTTGACGAACGCGAACGTCGGGACCGTGCTGTCCTTGAATCGGCGGAACACCCGATGCCCGAGCCGGCCGATCTCCTCGGCCTGCCCGCGCTCGCGGATGGTGGGCACGCCACCGATGTCCGCGCCGACGGCGAAGATGAACGGCTTTCCGGTGACCGCGATGGCGGCCACCCGCGGCGTGTGCGCCTCGATGGCGGCCATCGCGTCGTCCAGCGAGGCCAGGCCGGCCGGCCCGAACGTCGATGGCCGGGTGTGATCGAGCCCGTTCTCGAGCGTGATCAGCGCGACCTCGCCGGCCACGCCCGGCACGTCGAGGTAGCGGACGAGCGCCTTGGTGACGACTTCATCGGCGAATTGGGTCATGCGGCTGCTCCTGCGTAGTGGGGGTTGGCCCAGATGACCGAGCCGCCCTGGCCGATGCCGACGCACATCGCGGTCAGGCCGTAGCGGACCTCGGGGTGGTCGGCGAACTCGCTGGCCAACTGCGTCATCAACCGCACGCCGGACGAGGCCAGCGGATGACCGGTCGCGATCGCGCCGCCGTACGGGTTCACCCGCGGGTCGTCATCGGCGATGCCGTAGTGGTCGAGGAAGCTCAGGACCTGCACGGCGAACGCCTCGTTCAGCTCGAACAGACCGATGTCCTCGATGGACAGGCCGGTGGCCTTCAGCGCCTTCTCCGTCGAGGGGATTGGCCCGATGCCCATCACCGACGGGTCCACGCCGGCGAATCCGTAGCCGACCAGCGACATCTTGACCGGAAGGCCGAGCTCCGCGGCGGTGTCGGCGGAGGCGAGGATGCAGGCCGTCGCGCCGTCGTTGAGCCCGGCCGCGTTGCCCGCGGTCACCCGGCCGTGCGGCCGGAACGGGGTCTTCAGGCCGGCCAACTCCTCGACGGTCGTGCCTGGACGGGGCGGCTCGTCCTTGATGGCCAGGCCCCAGCCGTGCTCGACGGACCGGGTGGTCACGGCCACGAGGTCGGGTTCGATCTTGCCGTCGGCGTAGGCCTTCGCGAGCTTCGCCTGGCTGGCGGCGGCGAACGCGTCGGCGCGCTGCTTGGTCAGATGTGGGAACCGGTCGTGCAGGTTCTCGGCCGTCATGCCCATATTCAGCGCGGACGGGTCGACGAGCTTCTCCGACACGAATCTCGGGTTCGGGTCGACCCCCTCACCCATCGGGTGCCGACCCATGTGCTCGACGCCGCCGGCGATCGCGACGTCGTACGCGCCGAACGCGATGCCGCCGGCGACGGCGGTGACCGCGGTCATGGCGCCCGCGCACATGCGGTCGATCGAGAAGCCCGGGACGGAGCGGGGCAGGCCGGCAAGGATCCCGGCGATGCGCCCGAGGGTGAGACCCTGGTCGCCGATCTGGGTGGTCGCGGCGATGGCGACCTCGTCGATGCGCTCGGCCGGGAGTTCCGGATGGCGACGTAGCAGCTCGCGGATCACGGCGACGATCAGGTCGTCGGCGCGGGTCTCGGCATACATGCCCTTCGGGCCGGCCTTGCCGAACGGGGTCCGGGCTCCGTCGACGAAGACCACATCACGCGATGCAGGCACGGGTACTCCTCGGCTGTGCGGCCAGTCGTGTTACTGGCCAGTAACTTAGCCTACCTCGCGATCCGCGCCGCGGCTCGGTCAGGTGAGGGCGGCCACGAGGCCGGCCACGGTCAGCTCGATCTGCCAGGGCCGGGCACCGAGTTCGGCCAGGCGGGCGCGGACGGTGGTTTCCTCGATCGGCTGCGGCGGTTGCCAGGCCAACCGGCGGAGCACCTCCGATGCCAGCAAGTTCTGCGCGAGCACATGGTGTTGCTCGGCGAGGGCGGTGACGAATTCGCGGCAGCGCGCCAACCGATCGGCCGCCTCCGGCTCGCGATCACGCCAGCGACTCGTTGGCGGCATGCCGTCGCCGGCGGGTCCGGTACTGCTGGGTAGCTCGCTGTCCGGCAGCCGGCGCGCCGACTCGAGTGCCCCGAACCAGCGGGCCAGCTGGCGGCGCTGACGCGGACCGCCGAAGACGGGCAGTGCCGCGAGTTCGGCCGACCGCTTCGGATCGACTCGGGCCGCGTCGATGATGGCGGAGTCGGGCAGCACCCGTCCCGGCGCGATGTCGCGCTGCGCCGCGTATTCGTCCCGTGCCTCCCACAGCGCGCGGATCGCGGCCAGCTGGCGGCGGCTGCGGACCTTGTGGATGCCGGATGTGCGTCGCCAGGGCTCGGTGCGCTGGGGTGCTGCCGGGGCGAGACGCACCGCCTCGAACTCCTGACGGGCCCACTCCTGCTTGCCGGACTCGCGCAGCGCCTCGTCGAGCACGTCCCGCAGCGGAAGCAGCAGCTCGACGTCCAGCGCCGCGTACACCAACCAGTCGTGCGGCAGGGGACGGGTACTCCAATCGGCGGCCGAATGCCCCTTCTCCAGCCGCACGCCGAGGTGCTGCTCGACCATCGTGCCGAGCGCGACCCGCTCGTCACCGAGCAGCCGGCCGGCGAGCTCGGTGTCGAACAGCCGGGTCGGAAAGAGGCCGAGTTCGGCCAGACAGGGCAGGTCCTGGTTGGCGGCGTGTAGCACCCACTCAACGTCCCCGATGGCGTCGTTGAGCCGCGCGAGCGCCGGCAGGTCGGTCGGGTCGATCATGGCGGTGCCGACGCCGGCCCGGCGCAGCTGCACGAGGTAGGCACGCTGGCTGTACCGGTAGCCCGACGCACGTTCGGCGTCGATGGCGACCGGGCCGCGGCCCGCGCGCATCCGCTCGACGAGGTCGTCGAGCTCGGCGGCGGTGGTGATCGGCTCCGGAACCCCGTCGGCGGGTTCGCGCAGGAGCGGCGCGTCCGGCTCGGCTTGGTCCGGCTCGGCTTCCGTCGGTGCGGCTTCCGTCGGTTCCTGGTCGCTCACGTGCTCGGTGACAGAACGGTGACACCCTCCGGTGGCAGGCCCGCGGCGGCGCAGATCATGTCGACGAAGGCGTGCAGGTGCGGGGCCATCTCAGCGTCGTCGGCGGTCCAGGACGCCCGCAACTCCAGCTCGATGGTGGTCCGAGGTCCGGCCAGATCACCGAACCGGGTGGACGTGGTCTGCGTGACCGTCCCGCCCGCGGCCCGATATGCGGCCGCGCGCTCGTCGAGGGCGTCCACCAGCCAGCTCCAGCCGACCGCCGGCAGCATCGGGTCGACACCCATCTGCGGGTCCAGTTCGGCCGAGGCGAAAGCGACGAGCCGCAGGACGCCGTCCCATGCCTCCACGCCGTCCGGATCGTGGAGCAGTACCAAACGCCCGGTGGCGAGCTCGTCGCCGTCGGCGGCACGGACGTCGGCTGAGATCGCGTAGGTCCACGGCGCCAGCCGCTGCGGCGGCCGCAGCGGCTCGACCCGGACCTCGCGGCGGACGCTCGTGCTGGTCAGGCTCGCGACCGCCCGCCGGAACAGCTCAGGCGTGTCCGCGGTATCGCTGGCCGCCGCGGAGTCCGGATCGTCGTCCACGTCGCTCACCTGACGGAGGGAATGGGGTGGGGTCATCGCGTTCAGGTCGGCCCGTTCACGCGGCGCGCCGCGCCGCGGTGCCCAGCGGCTTGTGCCGCTGTTGCTTGTGGGGCAGCGGCGGATCGAGCACCAGCGCGGTGCCGCAGCCAGTGCAGGCTCGATCGGGACAGTCGGCGCCGTGGCCCTCACCGCACGGCGGCGCCTCGACGAATCGGACGTCGGCGCAGCTGGGACAGCAGGCGTATTGCTCGGCGTTCATGGAGAACCCCCTTTCACCTCTGTACGTTGGGCGACCAGCCAAAGCTCGCATGGGGCACCGACAATTTCCGGCAGGCGC
>JAODNL010000238.1 GCA_025465405.1 Pseudonocardiales bacterium
GACAAGAGGTGTTGCTCTCAAGTGCTGACCGGCGGGCCTCGTACCTCATGTCGGCGTCCTACTCCGGCATCGACGCACCGCGCGGCACGCGTAGCGCGCACCGCGGACGTACCACGTTCACCGGACCGTTCCGTGCCAAGGACGGCTACGTGATGGTGTACGTGACGAATCAGTCCTTCTGGAACCGGTTCGTCGATCTGGTCGGCGCGCAGGCGCCTGACTTCCGGGCGCAATTCCTCAATCGGACCGACGTGTCGACGGACCGTCACGAGTTCATCGCGTTCGTGACCGAGTGGTTCGCGCAGCGCCCCAAGCAGCAGATCATGGAGGAGGGCATGGCGGCGCGCATCCCGCTGACCGCCATGCTCGAGATCGACGAGTTGCTCGATCACCCCCACTTCCGTGCGCGTGCGGCGTTCGCGAGCGTGGAGCATCCGGTTGCCGGGCGCCTCGACTACCCCGGTCCGCCGTGGCGGATGGCGGGCGGCTTCGCGCTGCATGGTGCCGCCCCGCTTCTGGACGAGCACGGCGAGACGCTGCGCTCGGAACTCCGGGGGCGTCCCCGCGCGATGAACCCCCCCACGGCCTCGCCAAGGGGACCGCTCGTCGCGCCGCTCGAGGGCATCCGCGTCGTCGACCTCACCGTCGTCTGGGCAGGTCCAGGCGCGACCGCGTTGCTCGGCGACCTCGGCGCCGAAGTGATCCGGATCGAAGCGAACAACAGGATGAGTCGGCAGGTCTCGGCGACGCTGACCGCGGAGATCGCGGCAACGTTGGGTTACCACGCGGCGACCTATCCCGATAGCGATCCGGAGCCACGACCGTACGACCGCAGTGCGCTGTTCAATTGGCACGCGCGGAACAAGCTGTCCGCGTGCATGAACCTCGACTCGCCCGAGGGCCGTCGCGCGGCACGCGAACTCGTCGCGATGAGCGATGTCTTCGTCGAGAACAACAGCAACGGGACCATGGAGAAGCTCGGCCTCGGCCATGCCGAGCTACTCGAGCTCAATCCGCGGCTGATCGTCGCGCGGATGCCGCCGATGGGTATGTCCGGGCCGATGAGCGACTACCTCGGCTACGGACCGAACTTCAATTCGCTGGTCGGCATCGCCGCGATGGACGGCTACGAGGGCGAGACACCCGACACCGCAGGCGAGAACTACCACATGGACGAAGCCACGCCGGCCGGTCTCGCGTTCGCCATCCTCGCCGCCCTGCGTCGCCGCGATAGCACCGGCACCGGCGCCCTCATCGAATTCGCGCAGTCGGAGAACGTCATGCACGACATCGGCGAATACATTCTCGCTCAGCAGTTGACCGGACGCAATCCGGCCGTCCTCGGCAACTCCGATCCACACCTGCGCCAAGGCGTGTACCCCGTGGCCGGCGACGATCGGTGGGTCGCCATCTCGATACGCAGCGATGCGGAGTCGGAACGGCTGGGGGCTGTGATGGCCGCCGACGGGTGCGATCGCATAGCGGACTGGACCACGTCGAGACAGGCGCCCGAGCTCGTCGAGCGCCTGCAGTCGGCCGGCATCCCGGCCGGCGAGGTGCTGACCGAGAGCCAGGTCCTGGACGATCCGCATCTCGCCGCCCGCGAGTGGTTCCAGGTGCGCAGCCACCCTGCCGTCGGCACGCACCGATACCCCGGCCATCCGTGGCGAGCGGATGGCATCGCACTGCGCTTCGGCCGGCCGCTCCCCGGCTTCGGTGCGGACAACGAGTACGTGTACAAGACCTTGCTGCAGTACGACGACGAGACCTACGACGACCTGGTGCGGCGCGGCCTGGTCACAGGGGAGCAGTTCGCATGACGGACGATTCGCTCATCGACGAGCGGGCAACCGCGGCGATCGGCACAGTTATCGCCCAGTCCTCCGGGACAGTCGTGAAGAAGGAGTTCCAGCGCTGGGCGGCGGCCGTGGGCGATCGGAACCCGCTCTACTTCGATGATGAGTTCGCGCGGGCCAATGGCTACCGCGAAGCGGTCATGCCGCCTCTGTACCTGCCGCACGTCACGCTCGGGGTCGTCGATCTCGACACGTTGCGGCCCGACGGGATCCCCGGCGAGAGCGGGACATCGGCGCTCATCCCGTTGCCCAAGTGCCCGCGTTGGATGGCCGGTGGCGATGAGACCATGTTCTTCGAGCCGGTCTACGACGGTGACCCGATCACCGCGTCTCGCACTCTCGACAGCGTCGAGCAGAAGCACGGCCGATCGGGCGCGTTCGTCCTGATCACATCGACGACGCGCTATCTGCGTCGGGACACGGTCGTCGCCCAGTCCGTCGTCACGACAATTGCGAGGCCCTGAGTGCCTGCCTTCTTCGAGGACGTCGCTGTCGGCGATGAGATCACGCCGCTCCTGGTCGAGCCGACGACCACGCAACTCTTCTTCTTCAGCGCTGCGACGTACAACGGGCACCGGATCCACTACGACCGGGGTTGGGCTGTCGAGGTCGAGGGCTATCCGAGCGTGCTCGTCCACGGGCCGCTGCAGGCCGCGTTGCTGGCGCGTGCCGTGACGGACTGGTCCGGGCCGTCCGGTCGGCTCGTCTCGTTCCGGACGCAGAACAGGGCGAGCGCCTTTCCCGGCGAGCAGCTGCGATTCGGTGGTTCCGTCGAGGGCGCTCGAATCGACGACGGGCGTGGCCTGATTGACCTCGTGGTGCGGGGCGAGAAGGACGACGGCACCCTGCTGATGCCGGGCACGGCGGTGGTCGAACTGCCCCGCTGCGGAGCCCGATGACGACCGGCCTCGCCGGCGATGCGGCGATCATCGGCTACGTCGAGCTGCCGCCGCAGCGCAGACCCGAGCGACCACCGCGATTCGTCCTCGAGCAGTGGGCGGCACTCGCGGGGTCCGCGGTGTCAGACGCCGGGATCCCAGCGGACCGGATCAACGGCCTCGTCACGACTGCCGTCGCCGAGACGAAGCTCTTCGCACCCGCGACGCTGGCCGAGTACCTCGGGCTGGCCGTTAACTTCGGTGAGTACGTCGATCTCGGCGGCGCGACCGCCGCGGGAATGATCTGGCGTGCTGCCGCCGCGATCGAGTTGGGCCTGTGCGACGCGGTCCTCGCAGTACTCCCGGGATCGCGCAACGTGCCGCAATCGGGGGCGCGCCCACCGGCGGAGGCCGACTATTTCGGTGCGTCAAGCAACCGGTTCGGGTCTCCGCAGGCGGAGTTCGAGATCCCGTACGGCAACCTCGGACAGAACGCCCCCTACGCCCAGATCGCGCGCCGCTACGCCGCCGAGTTCGGCTACGACCCTCGGGCCACGGCCAAGATCGCGGCGGACCAGCGGACGAACGCCTGTGCCACTCCGGACGCGGTGTTCCACGGCACGCCCTTGACGGTCGACGACGTGCTGGCGAGTCCGATGGTCGCCGACCCACTTCGCCTGCTCGAGATCGTCATGCCGTGCCACGGCGGCGCGGGCGTGGTGATCGGGAACCGTGAGCTGGCCGCACGATCACGGCATCGGCCCGTGTGGATCAAGGGATTCGGCGAGCGCATTGCATACAAGACGCCAACCTATGCGCACGATCTGCTCCGGACGCCGATAGCACCGGCTGCGGATTCGGCGTTCTCGATGGCCGGCGTGCAACGCTCGGACGTCGATGTTTGCTCGATCTACGACTGCTACACGATCACGGTTCTCATGAGCCTCGAGGACTCCGGATTCTGCGCGAGAGGATCGGGAATGCAGTTCGTCCGCGCCCACGACCTGACCTACCGGGGCGACTTCCCGGTGAACACTGCCGGCGGTCAGCTGTCGTTCGGCCAAGCCGGGATAGCGGGAGGCATGCACCACGTATGCGATGCCGTACGGCAGTTGACGAAACGGGCCGGCGCCGCGCAGGTCGCCGACTGCAACACGGCGTTCGTCACCGGCAACGGCGGGATCATGAGCGAGCAGGTCGCGCTGGTCCTGCAGGGGGACTGAGGAACATGCCGCAGGACCGACCGTTGCCCGAGCCCACGCCTGTTTCGGCCCCGTTCTGGGACGGGCTGCGCGAACACATCATTCGCATCCAGTACTCGCCGTCGAGCGGGCAGTACGTCTTCTACCCACGGCTGCTTGCGCCGGGCACGTTGGCCGATGACCTCGAATGGCGCGAGATCGACGGCGCCGGAACGCTCTACACGTTCACCGTCGCCGAGCGGGCGACTGCGCCCTTCTTCGCGGACGTGGTGCCGCAGCTGCTCGCGGTGGTCCAATGGGACATCGGGCCGCGGTTCAGCACCGAGCTGGTCGAGGTCGACCCGGCCGACATCAGGGTCGGAATGCGCGTGCGGCCCGTCTTCTGCGATTACCCGGACGCGGGTGTGACCCTGCTCAGATATGCGCCTGCCCAGCGATAGCAGGCCTAGGCCATCGCTCCGCCGTCGATCGTCATGACACTGCCGGTGACGAACCGTGCCTCGGCCGAGACCAGGTAGGCGATCGTTGCGGCGATCTCGTCCGGTTGCGCCACCGGTGGGTCAAGCAGTGCGGGTCCACGCGTCATCAGCACCGGATCGGCGTCGGCGACCGACGCGAGCGCGGCAGCCAATGGCGTGGCGATACTGCCCGGGCACACGCAGTTCACGCGTACGCCCTCGCGGCCGAACTCGACCGCAAGCGTGCGGGACAGCGCGACGATGCCTCCTTTGCGCGCCGTCAAGGAGAATGATTGAATGATAGGAGAGTACTGACTCTAACGGCATGTCCGCGAGCGATGTCGAGAATCACGAGTTCCCGGCGTTATGGCCCGCGTTCGTCGGTTCGCCGAGGACCCGACCGGCCAGCGAACCGCCGTCGATGTTGATCTCGGCGCCGGTGATCCAGCTCGACTCGTCCGAGGCCAGGAACAGGTGCAAGTTCGCGATGTCCATCGGCAGCCCGATCCGCTGCAACGGATTGTTGCCGCGATTGGAACCGCCCATCGTCATCGGGGTGTCGACGGTGCCCGGGTGAATCGAATTGACCCGGATGTTGTCCTCGCCCAGCTCCATCGCGGCGACCTTCGTGATGCCGCGAACTCCCCATTTCGATGCGCCGTAGGCCACTTGCGTGGCCAGACCGGTCAGGCCGGAGGTGGAAGAGGTATTGACGATCGAGCCGCCGCCTCGGGCTCGCATGGGTGCGGCAACGGTCTTCATTCCGAGGAACACGCCGCGCAAATTGACTGCCACGACCTGGTCGAATTCTTCGACGGTCTGCACTTCCAAGGCAGCCTTGCGAAAGATGCCGGCGTTGTTGATGAGCACGTCGACGCCGCCGAACTGGCCCGTCGCGGCCGCGACCACCGCCTGCCAGTCACCTTCCTGGGTGACGTCGTGCCGGTGGAACATGGCGACGTCGCCGAGGTCGGCCGCCACCGCCCGTCCCTCCTCCTCGAGGACGTCGGTGATGACGATGCGGGCGCCCTCTTCGGCAAACCGACGGACCGTCCTCTCGCCAATGCCGCGAGCCGCGCCCGTGACGATCGCGACCCTTCCGTCCAGCTTTCCCGTCACCTTGCGCTCCATCCGTCTGGGTTGTGCCGTGATCCTGTAGGTCCGGTGCGATTCAGTCAACGGCGCTCGGACAAGCGCTATTCAGACAAGCCTGGTTTGTTGACACGCCATATCTGCTGGTTTGTTGATACGCCATATCCGCATTGCCAAGGCAGGGCGCTACCGGTTGAATCCCTTCGCTCGCGTTGCTCGATCCACCGCGGTCATCGGCCGACGGCAGTCAAGGAGTGATATGGACGTCAAGGTGCGCAAGACCGTCAAAGTGACCATGCGTGACGGTGTCGAACTCGGTACCGATGTCTACCAGACTGACGACGACCCACACCCCGTCGTCCTGCTGCGTTCGCCGTACGACAAGGACATGTCCGTCACCACCATCGACGCCTTGAAGTTCCTGCGGGCCGGCTACATCCTGGTCGCCCAGGACACACGTGGTCGTTTCACTTCAGGTGGCACCTTCAATCCGTTCTTCGACGAGCGCAATGACGGCGAAGACACGCTGCGGTGGATCGCCGAACGGAGCTGGTGCAACGGCGACATCGCGATGGTCGGCCCGTCCTACTCCGCAGCGCTTCAATGGATGGTCGCGGCCGGAGATGCACCGGCGCTCAAGGCGATCGCGCCGAACATCACCGCCAGCAGTTACTACGAGGGCTGGACCTACCAAGGCGGCGCCTTCCAGCTCGGCTTCATGCTCACCTGGACCGTGCTCCACCTGTCGCTGCCGGCGGCGGCCCGGGCGATCAAGGCCGGCGAGGCGTCGCCCGAAGCGGCCGCTGAGCTCATCAAGACCTACGACGACATCTGGGACTGGTTCACGCACACGTCGCTCGGCGACATCCCGGTCGTCAAGCAGTTCGCGCCGTACTTCGCCGATTGGCTGCAGCATCCGACCGACGACGAGTTCTGGCGGCAGACTGCCCCGCGGGAGCGCTACGAACACGTCACCGTCCCGAGCCTGAACTTCGGCGGATGGTATGACTGCTTCCTGGCCGGAACGTTGGAGAACTACCAGGGAATCAAGCGGCGTGGCGGCTCGGACGCCGCGCGCAAGCCGCGGCTGGTGATCGGACCGTGGGCCCACGGCGTATCGCTGGGCGAGTTCCCGTCCGGTTCCTTCGGCCTGATGGCCAATGCCATGGTCGCCGACGTGACCGCCCAGACGATCCGCTTCTTCGACCGGCATCTGCGCGGCATCCAGAACGGGCTCGACGACGAGCCGCCGGTGCGCATCTTCGTGATGGGCGCGAACCAGTGGCGAAACGAACAGGACTGGCCGCTACCGGACACGCAATACACCGCGTATTACCTGGATAGCGCCGGCCACGCCAACAGCGACACCGGCGACGGGCAGTTGGTGCTGAAGTCACCGGCCGACGAGGCCTCCGACGTTTACCTCTACGACCCGCACAACCCGGTGGCCACGATCGGCGGTCAGACGTTTCTGCCGGGATTGGTCCTCGGGACCAACTGCGGGCCGCGGGACCGGCGTGAGATCGAGGGACGCTCGGATGTGCTCTGCTTCAGCACCTCGCCTTTGGCGGCCGCTACCGAGGTGACCGGCCCGATCTCGCTCGTCCTCCATGCCAGCTCCTCCGCCGTCGACACTGACTTCACCGGTGCCTTGGTCGACGTCCACCCGGACGGTCGCGCCATGATCCTGACCGAAGGCATCCTGCGCGCTCGATACCGCAATTCGACCCGCGAGGCCGAGCTGCTCGAGCCGGGCCGGACCTACGAGCTGACGATCGACCTGTGGGCGACGTCGAACGTCTTCAAGGCGGGGCACCAGATCCGGCTCGAGGTGTCCAGCAGCAACTTCCCGCGTTTCGACCGTAATTCGAACACGGGCGGCATCATCGCCAAGGAGACCGAGGCCGAATTCATCCCGGCGGTCAACCGGATTCTCCACGGCGGCTCGCATCCGTCGCGGCTCGTTCTACCCATCATCGCGCGCTGACCGGCTGATCCTCAGGACACGATCCCCTGGTTGCGTAGTCGGGAGATGGTGTCGGTGTCGGTTCCGAGTTCGCGCAGGATTTCGTCGGTATGGCTCGACCAGCCCGAACGCGGTCGGGCGGTCGGCGGCGAGTCGCTCAGCCTCGGCGCCGGAGCCGGCTGGACCAGTCCGCCCCATTCGACGAAGGTCGAACGCGCGCGCAGATGGGCCGAATCAGCCGCTTCGCCGAGCGTGTTGACGGGCGTGACACAGGCTTCGCGGTCGGCGAAGACTGCTACCCAATGGTCGCGAGTATCGCCCCGGAATACCTCAGCCATCACCTCACGCTGGCGGGGCCAGAGCGATCGGTTCTGCTGCGGCCACTCCGCCACATCGAGCCCCAGCCCGTCCATCAGCTCGGCGTAGAACATGGCTTCGAGCGCGCCGACCGCAACGTAGCGATCATCGGAGGTGACGTACGTTCGGTAATACGGCGCCGCCCCGTCGAGCAGATTGGCCTCGCGGGTGTCGGTCCACATGCCGCCGGGAAGCAGGCCGTGGAACATCGTCGTCAACGACGCCACGCCGTCGACCATGGCGCAGTCGATCAGCTGACCACGGCCGGACGAGACGCGCTGCAACAGGGCGGCGAGGATGCCCATCACCAGGTAACCGCCGCCGCCGCCGAAGTCGGCAACCAGGTTCAGCGGGACAACCGGTGGACGATCGGCGGGCCCGATGGGATGCAGGCCTCCGGCGACGGCGAGGTAGTTGATGTCGTGGCCGACCGTGTTCGCGAGCGGTCCGGACTGACCCCAACCGGTCATCCGGGCGTAGATCAGGCTGGGGTTGGCGGCGCGCAGCGGTTCGGGGCCCAGGCCCATCCGCTCGGCGACGCCGGGCCGCATGCCTTCGACGAACACGTCGGCCCGTTCGGTGAGCCGGCGGGCCAGGGCTACCCCGTCGTCGTGCTTGAGGTCGAGACCGATAGCGCGCTGTCCCCGGGTTCGCGGGTCGGCGGCCAGATCGAGTCCCGTTACGTCAATCCGCCCAGTCGCCCGGTCGATCCGGATGACGTCGGCGCCCAGATCAGCGAGCAACATGGCCGCGAACGGGACGGGTCCCAGCGCACTCAGGTAGACGACGTGGACGCCGTTCAATGCGGCTGATACCGCTCCGTCGACGGCCTCGCTGGACACATTGTCTCCGCGGTGTTCGTTAGCTAGAACGGTGTTCCAGATGGTAGTGAGGCGAATAGGCGCGGGTCAAGATTGACATAGCAGCGGGCCGGCGGCGAGCATGTTCTGAGTGGGAAACTACGTTCTGTAGCCCGCTCACACGAATTTGAGGATCGAAACGATG
Organism: Pseudonocardiales bacterium; assembly: GCA_025465405.1. Classification (GTDB taxonomy): domain Bacteria; phylum Actinomycetota; class Actinomycetes; order Mycobacteriales; family Jatrophihabitantaceae; genus RYN-117. The sequence continues at coordinate 8,815 of JAODNL010000238.1, forward strand.
GCAAGAAGGATGGCATCGACATCAGCCACGGCGGTCACCGGCGAGGAGGCCTACCGCGTCCCGGCCGTCGAGCGGACGTTCACCATTCTTCGGGTCCTGGCC
>JAODNL010000247.1 GCA_025465405.1 Pseudonocardiales bacterium
GCTCGAGGTCACCAAGGAGGGGCGCGGCATCGTCATGCGCGTGCCCCTCGAAGGCGGTGGACGTCTCGTCGTGGAGATGTCGGCGGACGAAGCGGCCGCCCTCGGCGACGCGCTGAAGCAGGTCGTCAGCTAGGGAGCTGATCGTTCGGCCCCGGGGCCCGGAAGGGTGCCGGGGCCGAGTTCTGTCCACGGCGTGGCAGTATCGGCCCGTGTTCGACGTCCGCCTCGCTGCCGGGCCGCCGGCAACCGAGGTGCGGGAAACAGACACCAGCGGCGATCCGACCGTCCTGCGCCGCGCAGCCGGCCGCCTTGCCCGCGATCTCCCGGACGGACCGGCCGCGATCGGATGCCGCGGACTGCGCGGCGAGCGACTGGCCGCGTTCGTGGAGGGCCTCGTGCTCGGCGCGTACCGGTTCAGCCTCGTGTCGCGGCCCCACCCCGGCGCGGGACCGGTCCAGCTCGTCGGCGTCGACGACGCGCTGGCGGTGGAGCGCGGACTGCGCGCCGCGCGCGCGACCGTCTGGGCCCGCGACCTGGCCAACACGCCCGCGGCGACGAAGACACCCAGGTGGCTGGCGACCCAGGCCCGGCGTCAGCTCGGCGACCTGGGCGTCGAGATCGTCGAACGCGACCAGCGATGGCTGGCGGCGAACGGCTTCGGTGGGGTGCTGGCCGTCGGCTGCGGTTCCACGGCGCCGCCGCGGCTCATCGAGGCATCCTGGCGGCCGCGCGGCGCGCGGTCCGGCGTCCACGTGGTCCTCGTCGGCAAGGGCATCACCTTCGACACGGGCGGGATCAACGTCAAGCGCGGCGACGGCATGCGGACGATGCACACCGACATGTCCGGTGGAGCTGCGGTCCTCGCCGCCCTGCGGGCGATCGCGGGTGCGAGGGTGCCGGTGCGCGTTACAGCGCTCGTCCCCGCCGCCGAGAATGCGTTTGCCGGAGCGTCGTTCCGTCCCGGCGACGTCGTTCGGCACTACGGCGGTCGCACCAGCGAGATCACGAACACCGACGCGGAAGGCCGCATCGTCCTGGCCGACGCGCTGGCCTATGCGGCGGCGCGCAAGCGACCGACCGTGCTCGTGGACCTCGCGACGTTGACCGGCGCTATGAAGATCGCGCTCGGGCTGCGCGTCGGGGGCCTGTTCGCGACGACCGATTCGCTCGCCGCCGACCTCGTTCGGGCCGGCGACGCCGCGGGCGAGCCGCTGTGGCGGATGCCGCTTGCCGCCGACTACGACTCGACGCTGCGGTCGGACATCGCCGACGCGCACAACTCGCCGGGTAATCCTGGTGGCATCACCGCCGCGCTCTTCCTGAAGCCGTTCACCGGCGGGTTGCCGTGGGCGCACCTGGACATCGCGGGTCCGGCGCGGGCGCTGGAGGACGACGGCATGCTTTCGCGCGGCGGGACCGGATTCGGCGCCCGCCTGCTCGCCCGCTATGTCGAATCGCTGGCCCGATGAGCGCGCCGAACGCGACTGAGCTGGTGCTGCCGCTGGTCGTGCGGATCGAGCGGGCTGACCCACCGAGCCGCACAGACGCGCTGGAGGCTGCGGCACGCGGGGTGTTGGTCATGCTGACAGCTGAGCGTCCGGACTGGGCCGACGTCATCGCCGAATGGGACGGCCAGCGCATCCGCAAGGTTGTGCGCCGCGCGCGGGGTGCGGAGTGGCGCCGGGCCTTGACGGTCGACGGCCTTGATGTCCAGCAGGCCAGTGCCCAGCTGCGCGTCTACCCGCCGCTGCCGGTGGACGGCTGGCCGCCTGAACTGGCTCGCCTGCAGGTGGGCGGCACCGAGCTGGCCGATCCCGGGCCGCCGCCGGAGGTGCCGGACGGCACGCCGCTGCTGCTCGTGTCGCCGCACGTGCAGATGACCGCGGGCAAGGCGATGGCCCAGGCCGGCCACGCCGCCCAGCTCGGCTGGCGAACGTCCGCCAGTCGCGATCGCAAGGCTTGGCAGCACGCGGGATTCCCCCTGGCGGTGCGTGATGCCACGCCCGCCCAGTGGGCCGCAGCGGTCGAGGCCGGCGCGCCGGTGGTCCTCGACGGCGGCTTCACCGAGGTGGAGCCCGGTAGCCGAACCGCCCTGGCCGTCCTGCCCTGGCTCTGACATGCCCACGCCCTTCGTTGATCAACAGCGCAAGATGGTCGCCAGGGCAGGGCAAAAGTGCCGTTGAGCACGGAATTTGGGGGCGGGTCAGAGCAGGGACTGGTACAGCTCGACGGTACGGTGCGCGATCGCGTCCCATCCGAACTCGCGCACGGCGCGCTCGCGTCCGGCCGCGCCCATGGCGGCCGCACGCGGCGGATCGGCGCACAGCGCGTTGACGGCCTCCGCGAGCCCCGCCTCGAACTCGTCATCCGTCACCGCGACGCGCGGTACGAGCAGTCCGGTGAGCCCGTCGGCCACCACTTCGGGAATGCCGCCGATCGCGCTCGCGACGACGGCGGTCTCACAGGCCATCGCCTCCAGGTTGACGATCCCGAGCGGTTCGTACACGGACGGGCAGACGAACACGGTCGCGTGGGTCAGCAGCTGGGTGAGCTGCGGGCGAGGCAGCATGTCGTGAATCCAGACGACCCCTGAGCGCTTCGCCGACAGCGAAGTGACCGCAGCCTCCGTCTCGGCCGCGATCTCCGCGGTGTCCGGCGCTCCGGCGCAGAGCACCAGCTGCACGCCCGGGTCGAAGTCGGCGGCGGCGGCAAGCAGGTGCGCCAGGCCCTTCTGCCGCGTGATCCGCCCGACAAAGATCGCGAACGGCCGCGCGGGATCGATGCCGTACTGCGCGAGCACGTCCTCAGCCGGGTCTGGTGCGTAGAGCGTCGTGTCGATCCCGTTGTGGATGACGTGCACCTTGGCGGGGTCGACGAAGGGGTACGCGTCGAGCACGTCGGCCCGCATGCCGTAGGACACCGCCACGATCGCATCGGCAGTCTCGTAAGCCTGGCGCTCGGCCCACGAGGAGATGCGATACCCGCCGCCGAGCTGCTCGGCCTTCCAGGGCCGCTGCGGTTCGAGGGAGTGCGCGGTGAGGACATGTGGCATGCCGTGTAACTGGGCGCCGAGGACGCCGGCCAGGTTGGCGTACCAGGTGTGCGAGTGCAGGATGTCGGCTGCGCCGACCGCCGCCGCGATCTCGAGGTCGACGCCGAGCGTCCGCACAGCGGCGTTCACGGTCGTGAGCTCAGCCGGGGGCGCGTAGGCCCGGACGCCGGCCTCCGGGCGGGAACCACCGAAGCAATGCACCTCCACGTCGACGATGTTGCGCAGCTCGCGGACCAGGAATTCGACGTGCACTCCCGCGCCGCCATATACCTCCGGAGGGTATTCGCGAGTGAGGACGCCGACGCGCATGTCGCCGACCTTAGTCGGGACTTTCCCGGTGGATCCACGCCGACACCACTAGGCTCGAACCATGGCCAGGGAGCCCCGGGTGCTCGGGATCGTCCTCGCAGGTGGCGAGGGCAAGCGGCTCTGGCCGCTGACCGCGGACCGCGCCAAGCCCGCGGTGCCCTTCGGCGGCAACTACCGGCTGATCGACTTCGTCCTGTCCAACCTGGTCAATGCGGGCTACCTCCGCATCTGCGTGCTGACCCAGTACAAGTCGCACTCGCTGGACCGGCACATCACCCAGACGTGGCGCATGTCGACGGTGGTCGGCAACTACATCACGCCGGTGCCGGCGCAGCAGCGACTCGGCCCGCGGTGGTACACGGGCAGCGCGGACGCGATCCTGCAGTCGTCCAACCTGATCTACGACGACAAGCCCGAGTACATCGTGGTGTTCGGCGCGGACCACGTCTACCGCATGGATCCGCGGCAGATGGTGACGCAGCACATCGAGTCCGGCGCGGGCGCCACCGTCGCCGGCATCCGGGTGCCGCGCGAGGAAGCGACCGCCTTCGGCGTGATCGACGCCGACCCGGACAAACGGGTCGTGGACTTCCTCGAGAAGCCGGCCGACCCGCCCGGCCTGCCGGACAATCCCGACCAGAGCTATGCGTCGATGGGCAACTACGTGTTCACGACCGAGGTGCTGCTCGAGGCGCTCAAGCAGGACGCCGACGACGAGGGCTCGGTCCATGACATGGGCGGCAGCATCATGCCGATGATGGTCAAGCAGGGCGAGGCGCACGTGTACGACTTCGCCGACAACGACGTGCCGGGAGCGGAGGAGCGCGATCACGGGTACTGGCGCGACGTCGGGACCATCGACGCTTACTACGACGCGAACGCCGACCTCGTCGCCGTGCACCCGATCTTCAACCTGTACAACCAGCAGTGGCCGATCTACACCCACCATCCGCATCTGCCGCCGGCCAAGTTCGTCGAAGGGGGCCTGGCGCAGGAGTCGATCGTCGGCGCCGGCACGATCATCTCGGGCGCCACGGTGCGGCACAGCGTGATCTCGCCTGGCGTCCGGCTGCACGCCGGGGCGTACGTCGAGGGATCGGTGCTCATGGACGGCGTGCGGATCGGACGTGGTGCCGTCGTCCGCAAGGCGATCCTGGACAAGGACGTCGTGGTGCCCGAGGGCGCTCACATCGGCGTGGAGCCCGACCTGGACAAGTCGCGCTACCACGTGTCCCCGGGCGGGATCGTCGTGCTGGGCAAGAGTCAGCTGGCGCTGCCCTAGCTGACCCCGCCGATGCGGCGGCTCAGCCGGCGGGCGGTCTCGACGACGCGCGACGCGAGCTGTGCGCGTCGCTGGGCGCCTACCTCAAGGTCCGGAAAGGTCATCGCGATACCCGCTACCGGATGGCCGTTGTGATCGAGCACCGCGGCCGCCACCGACGCGAAGCCCGGCGTGATCTCGCCATCCTCGACGGCATATCCGGTGCGGCGCGCATCGACGAGAAGCGCTCGAAGGGCCGACGGCGAGCGTGGCCCCCGGTCGTGCCGCAGGACGAAGGCCGACGGGTCGGGATACAGCGCGCGGACCTGCTGCGGCGGAAGGGCGGCCAGCATCGCGCGGCCGCTGGCGGCGAGGTGGGCGGGCAGGCGGACGCCGACGTCGGTCACGAGCGGCGCGCGGCCTGGAGCGCGTTCCTCGATGACGTACAGGACGTCACGTCCGTGCAGCACGCCCATGTGCGCGTTCTGGCGGCTGCGGTCGACCAGGTTCGCCAGCTGTACGCGCGCCAGGCGTTGCAATGGAGCCTGCCGGGTGTATCCGGTCCCGAGCTCATAGGCGATGACGCCGAGGCCGTAGCGGCGCTCCTCCGGCAGATGCACGACGAAGCCCTCGTCCTGCAGGGTCGCGAGCAGGTGATACGTGGTCGAGCGCGGCAGCTTGAGCTCCCGAGCCAGCGTCGCGGCGGGTACAGGCCCCGCCTGCCGGGCCAGAAACCGAAGGATTGCCAGCGTCTGCCGTGCCGCCGGTACCTGGACCACGCGGCCAGCGTAGCCCGGTGTCTCAGATACCAGACACAGGTCGCCGGCGAGCGGTAGCGCTCCGGCGGCGGACGATGTCACATATCAGCACCGATGCAGGTGCGCGCCGTTCCGGCACTGTGCGGTCCCTGCATGGCCTGACTAAGGTGTGCCAGTCACACCTGCCTAGGAGGTATCTCGTGATCCTGCGTTCTCGCCTGCTGATGACTGCGACGGCCGTCACGGCCGCCGGAGCAATGGCACTGACCGGGTGCAGCGGCAAGACCGCAACCGCGTCCCATACGTCGGCCTCGGTGTCGGTCTCGAGCAACACGTCACTCAACGCTCAGTTGCCTCAGGCGATCAAATCCAAGGGCCAGCTCGTGATGGGCACCGATGCGTCCTACGCACCGATCGAGTTCACCAACGACGGCGGCAAGACCTTCCAGGGCTTCGACATCGACCTCGCCAACGCGATCGCTAAGGAACTCGGCGTCAAGCTCGTCATCAAGAATGCGCAGTTCGACGGAATTCTCGCCGGCATCAATGCCGGCCGCTTCGACTTCTCGATGTCGGCGTTCACCGACAACAAGAAGCGTGAGGGCCAGAACGATTTCGTCACGTATTACACCGCGGGTAC
>JAODNL010000300.1 GCA_025465405.1 Pseudonocardiales bacterium
GGTCGGCCCAGTTCGCGGTCACGGTGGCTGGCGCGCTGTCGAGATTGAACAGCGCCACCGTGTACGAGCCGTCGCGGTTGCGGGCCCACCACACCTGCTGCGCAGTGGCGGTGCTCACCGGACGGGCGGGCCGGCCCGCCTGATCGACGGCGATCACCTCGTCGTTGGTGAGCAGCGATCGGCCGTAGCTGTCCAATGAGGTGAGGTCGTCGCCGGTGTAAAGCGGAGCCGCCTCGATCGCCCAGAGCGTCATGTAGGTCTGGCGCTCCGCGTCGGTGAGGCCGTCCATCGTGCCGTTGCCGACGTCGAGCGAGTCGAGGTCGTTCCACCCGCCGCGGCTGGCATCGGCCGTCCAGGCCAGAACGTCGGTGAACCGCTGCTTCACCGAGTGATCCCACTGGACCAGGGTGTTGCAGTAGCACTCCACGTCGGTGTCGATGCGCCAGCCGTTCGACCACAGCTGCCACGTCGCGATGTCCGCGTGCTGCAGCGACCAGGACAGCTCGAAGCGGATGTTGCGGCCCGAGCCGGCAAGTGCCGTGGCCCAGGCCCGGACGTCGCTGGTGTTGTCGTAGTTGGCACCCGTCTTGAAGGAACCAGGCCCCACGCCGTCGAGCTTGAGGAAGTCGACGCCCCAGCCGGCGAACTCGTGCGCGATGGAGTCGAGGTAGTACTGCGCGCACGGCGTCGAGAAGTCAATCTTGTACGAGCTGTCCCAGCCATTCGTCGTGCGCAGGTCCGGATAGACGATGTCGTGCGTCGAGCAGCCGGGTGCGCCGTAAATCGGGAAATCACCGTTGTCGTACGCGCCCTTCTCCAGCCCGACGGGCATGTAGATGCCCACCTTCAGACCCTCGGAGTGCAGGATCTTGGCGACCTGGGCGATGCCGTCGGGGAACCGAGCGGTGTCGACGGCGGGGCGGCCGTACGCGTCGTACTCCGGCGTCCAGTCCCACTTCCGCCACCAGCCGGCGTCGATGTTGATGTACTGGTAGCCGTGCGACTTCAGCGTCGCGGCCATGGCCGCGCCTTGCTGCAGCACGTGCTGCTCGGTGAGCCAGCTGTAGTTGCCCTGCGGGTTCAGCCCCGGGTACTGCGAGGACTGCATGCTCCAGCTGCTCCAACCCAGATACGGCGTGGGGGCGTTGGCGGCGACGTAGCGGGCAACCTGTTGCGGGCTCGGGTCGTGGTAGCTGACGCCATTTCCCGTCGCGCCGACGGCTGCCGGTGAGCCGCCGGCCACGATCGCGAGGGCCGTTGCGCCGACGGAAAGGAGTGCCGCGGCCAGTCGGCGGCGGCGTCCGGTGGGATGCACGAGGGCAGACCTCCTAACCGTCCGAGCGGCCGGAATACCGGAGCCGGCCGGGACGGATTGTCCGAATCGAGCAGGTCGGCAGGGACGCTAGGCCGGTTCTTTTCCATCGTCAAGAAATTCGGCACGATCCGGACCAAGAGTCGTGTTGATCTTTACGTGCCTGACATGATCAACACCCACATTCGTCATCTTTGCCCATTACCGTCGCAAATATGATTCTCGTTAGCACGACTCTGGACCGGGCACGCTCCGTAGCACGCGGGGACGGGCTGTGATCACGACGATCGACCGCTACCCGCTGCGCCCAGGGCTGTTGGCGGAGTGGACGCTGCATCCGATCGCCTCGGCTGAGCCGGCCGAGGATTTCCGGGCCCCCTCCTACCTGCAGGAGGAGCACTTCCGAGCCGAGGCGATGCTGCGGCTGACCGGCAACTCGGTGGGTTCGTGGCTGGGCACGGCATTCGATCTGCCGGGCCACGTCGACATGGACGCCATGGAGTCGGTGTTACGGACCGTGATCGACCGACACGAAGGTCTCCGTAGCGGCTTCCGGTTCACCGGATCGCAGCTGACCCGCTTCACATACGCCGGATGCGAGGTCGAACTGCGGGCCCGGGTGGTCGGCGAGTTCTCCAGCGGCGCGGAGATCGCTGCCTATCTCGAACCCCGCTTCGACGAGGCCACCAACCCACTGGACAGCGCGCTGCCGTCGGTGTTCGCGACCGTCGTCCGGCCGGACAGCACGACCGTGGTGCTGGCGTCCGATCACACTCGCACCGACGGGTACTCGATCTTCCTCGCGCCGTACGAGATCCACGAGATCTACGCAGCCGAACGCGAGGGTCGGCACCCGAACCGGCTGGCCGAGGTCGGCAGCCATGCCGATTTCAGTCACGCGGAACGGGCGAAGGCCGCGGCCATCGGACCGCAGCATCCCGGCGTCGTGGTGTGGCAGGACTTTCTCGATTCCTGTGGAGGAGCGCTGCCGGAGTTTCCGCTCGACCGTGGCGTGCGGCCGGGGCAACTGCCCGCGTGGGGCGGGCTGCACGAGCCGCTGCTGAGCACGACCGAGGCCGACGCCTTCGACGCGGCCTGCAAGGAGGCCGGTGGCCAGTTCCTCACCGGGTTAGCGGCCGCGGCGGCGATCGCGGTGTACGAACTCGGCGGTCCGCCGGAGTTCCACACGACGATCCCCGTGCACACCCGCACCCACGGACAGTGGGCCGCATCCCTGGGTTGGTACGTGAACTCGCTGCCGATCAGCATCCAGACCGCCGACGCCGACGACTTCACGGGTGTCATCCGGACCGCCCGCCAATCGCTGCGTAACGCACTACCTGCCCTGAAGGTCCCGTGCTCACGGGCCTGGGAATTGACCGGCGTCGTCCCGCTGCTGCGAAACATGATCTCGTTCATGGACCTGCGGGCGACCCCGGGCAACGAACACTGGAACGACTGGAACGTGTCCGGTGTCGGCAAGCCACCGCCAGGTGACCACGTGTTCTTCTGGTTTCTTCGCACGCACGACGGCGTTTCGATCACCGCGGTGTACCCCGACACGGACGTCAGTCAAGACACGATCCCCCGTCTCTGCCGGCGCATCGGCGACATCATGACCACCGTCGCGACAATCGGGACCTACTCCATCCAGGAAATCGCGAGGCTCATCGCCTGACCATTGTCGAATAGTCATGTCGAGTCCTCGTCGATTCGGCGCGATGCTGTTCGTCGATATGACAGCATCGCAGCCAACTATCGAGGAGACCGCGACCATGACTGACAGCATCTGGCCTACGATCCATGCCGAGCGTCAGGCTCTGGCCGATGAGCTCGCCGATCTGGACGCCGAGCAGTGGCAGACGCCTTCGCTGTGCAGCGAGTGGGACGTGCACGATGTGCTTGCCCACCTGCTGTCGGCAGCCAAGATGACCCCGCCGAAGTTCGCCGGAAGGTTCGCCGCAGCGGGGTTCAATTTCGACCGGTTCGCGGCGAAGCAGGTCGCGCTCGAGGGCGCCGGCGGTCCCGCGGCGACCCTGGCGGCCTTCCGTGCAGCCCAAGCGCGTGAAACCGCACCGCCCGGGCCTAAAGAGACGTGGCTCGGTGAGGCGTTCGTGCATGGTGAGGACATCCGACGGCCGCTGGGAATCTCGCATTCCTATCCACTGCCCGAGGTCGCACGCGCGATCGCGTTCTATGCGAAGAGCAACGCCATCATCGGCGGGCGCAACCGGGTCAATGGGCTGACCCTCAAGGCCACTGACACCGACTTCTCGGTCGGCTCCGGGCCTCTCGTCGAAGGACCGGCAGTGTCGTTGCTCCTGGCCGCCTCTGGACGGAAGTCGGCCCTGGACGAGCTGTCCGGCCCCGGCGTCGAGACACTGCGCGAACGTCCCTGACCTCGCGCCGGCGACGTTGGCCGACGAGCGGGCCATCGGCCGGCGTGTCGTCCCGCTAGCGGGCCGGTATCGCGTGCTGCTCGTAGAACTCGACGTGACTGCGTGCAGCTCTGTCCCAGCTGTACTCGGCGGCGAGCGCGGCGCCCGCGGTCACTCGGTGGTGATCAGGCGCCCCGGCAACGTTCAGCAGTTGCTCGGCGAGCTCGTCCGGCGTCGCGGCGAACACGGCGGTGTCGCCGAACACTTCGCGCAACACGGGCAGTTCCCGCATCACGACCGGCACCCGGGCCGCCATCGCCTCCAGCGCGGCCAACCCGAAGCCCTCCTTCACCGACGGGAACGCGAACACCTGCGCTGCCGCCATCAGTGGCGGAAGGAGTTCGTGCCCGACCGTGCCCAGAAGCACCGGGTGCACACCGAGTTCGGTGGCGCGGTCGAACACGGTGGCCCGGTAGTCGCGGTAGTCGAACAGCGTTTCGCCGCCGGCGATGACCAGTCCGAGTTCAGGTCGCTGCTTCTGCACCACCGCCATCGCTTCGATCAGCTCCACCGTCCCCTTGCGTGGCTCGATCCCTCCGACAGCGAGCACGTAACTGCCCAGCTGATCTGCCCAACGGCGGCGCGCACGCCGAGCGTCGTTGCTGTCCTCGGCTGCCGCAGCGAACCGCTCAGCTTCGACGCCGTTGGGGATCACCGTCGGACGGATGCCCCACCCATCCTCGACCTCACGCGACACCGCAGCGGATACGCAGACGTGCGCATACGGACGCACGATCGCGCGCTCGTGGCACTCGAGCAGTTCGGGCGTCGTGAACAAGTCGAGGTGGTGGACCGTGCGGATGCACTGCGGCACCGCGTTCGCACTGATGCAGTCCTGCGCGTGGACGACGTCGTAGTCGTGTCGATCGAATGCAGCGCTCAGCACCTTGATCGAGCGCACGATGCGCATGCCGACGTCCTCGTCCTCGATGTCAGGGAACGGCACGAGACGAATACCGACGGCGCCGTCGACCGGTCTGAAGAACGCTTGATCACCGCCCCGCGCCAAGCTCCAGACGTCGACGTGATGCCCGAGCGCAGCGAGTGCCTCAGCCAGGGCGAGCGTGTGGACGACCCCACCGCGCGGGCGGGTGGAGTAGGTCAGCAGGGCGACGCGCACGTCGTTGCCCGGCTGGTTTGAGCGCGCACTACTCGGCCTTCTCGAGGTAGAGATCGGGACGGCGCTCAGCGAGATGATGCAGGACGAGCCGAGCCCGCTCGATATCGGCATCTACGTCGAGTTCGGCGACCGCAAGGCCCGCCTTCGCACCGGTCCGGGCCAGTACGTCGCCCCCTGGGCCGACCACTTTGGACTGGCCTAGGAAGCGCAAACCGCCGGTCGTACCGGTCTGGTTGGCCGACACCCACACGACCTGGTTCTCAGCGGCACGAGCGCTGTCGTAGAGGTCGAACAGGCGCGACTGCCGGTCCTGGGTGAGCCGCTCGGCACGACCGGTGATGCTCGCCGGCCACGCGGACAGGCAGGCAATGATCCGGGCCCCGCCGAGGGCGAGGGTTCGAGCTGCCTCTGGGAACGTCTTGTCGTAGTCGATCAACATCCCGAGCCGGCCCACCGGTGTGTCAAAGGCTGCGAGCCGGTCACCCGCCGTATAGACGAGCGCCTCGCCCGGCGGCTGGTGCACCTTGCGGTAACGGCCCAGCACCCCGTCGCCGCTCACACAGACCGCGGAGTTCCAGCGGCGGCCGCCGGCTCGCTCGGTGTATCCGAAGCAGACGACGATCTCCCCGGCCAGCCCGATCACGCGCCGGATCTCGAGCGCATCCGGTGCGATTGCAGGCGGCAGCGCGTCCGGATCCGGTGACCGCAGGTCGGCAAGATAGCCGCCGAGCGCGGCATCGGGCAGCACGAGCAAGCCGGCTCGCGCCTTGCGGGCGGCATTGATGATCATGCCGATGCGCTCCACCGAACGCGGCAGGTCCCGGCCGAAGTGGGCTGCCGCCGCGGCGATGCGCAGCCTGCCCGCCATCAGGACGCGACGGTCGAAGTGAGGACGCGACGTCCGCGCTGATACCGGCTGCGCAGCTGCTCGGCAAGATGGTGCGCATCGAGCTCGATGCCGGCGAAGCGCCCTGATCCCCACGTATGCAGCCACGGCAGGCCGATGAAATACAGCCCGTCGATGCCGGTGACGCCACGCAGATGTTGGGGATGCCCGGCGCCGTCGAAGACCCCCGCGTGCAGCCACCGGTAGTCGCGCGTGAACCCCGTTGCCCACACCACCGCTGCTAGCTCCGTCACGGCCACCCGTGATCCGTTGGAATCGGGCGGCCGCCAGACAGGGGCGTACCGGCTCGGCTCGCCGGCAACGATGCCCTCGGCCGCGATATAGGCGTCGATCAACTCGTTGATGCCGTTGTAGACAGCGTCCGCCGCGTCGAGGCTGCGCTGCAGATCCCCGGCGAAGACAAGATCACCGACCTCCACGCCGGTCAGGTGTCCGTGCAGCGCCATTCCCTGCAAGGCAAAACTACGCAGGTCTATGTCGCGTCCACCGTCCCGACCGGTGACGTAGTGGTTGGTCTTGTCGTGGGTTCGTTCCTCGACCGGCTTCTCGGTGACTGGGCGGGCGTAGTGGCCGGTGTCATGCAGCCAGGCGATGACATCGCGCCCTCGATAGCTGCGGGCGAAGCGCGGTGCGTTTCCAACGGCAAGATGCACGTTTCGGCCGGCCAACAACAGATCCTCGGCGATCTGCGCCCCGGACAGGCCGGTGCCGACGACGAGCACGGGACCCTTCGGAAGCGCCGACGGGTTCTTGTACTGCGACGAGTGCAACTGGCGGATGTGCGACGGCAAGCGCTCGGCGATTCGCGGAATGGCCGGCTCGTGGTAGCCGCCGGTGGCGACGACGACCTGCCCGGCTCTGATCGCTCCCGAGCTCGTTTGCACGTCGAAACCCGCACCCTCCTCGACCGGTCGTACCGAGATCACGTTGGTACGTTCGCGCAGCGGCGGGTGGAAGCTCTCCACATAGCCGGCCAGCCAAACGTTCAGTTCGTCTGCCACCATGAACCCGTCCGGGTCAGGCCCGTCGTAGTGGTAGCCCGGCAGACGGCACTGCCAGTTCGGTGTGACGAGGCAGAACGAATCCCAGCGCTCGTCGCGCCAGTTGTGCAGCACCGTGTCCCGTTCGATCACGACGTGCTCGATGCCGTCCTGGGTCAGGTGCCAGCTCACCGCAAGGCCGGCCTGCCCACCGCCGACAACGACGACCGGGACCTGTTCGCTCTCCATCACGCGACCTCGACGGCGTAGGCATCGGGGCGGCGGTCGCGCAGATGAAACATTCCACCGCGCGCCGCCGTCAGCATTTCGCGCAGATCCACGGTGGCGTAGGCGATTCCGGCCGACGTCCCGGTCGTCGCAAGAACATCACCGCCCGAGTCGACGACTTTCGCGCTCGCGACGAAGCGCAGCGAGCCGAACATCCCGGACTGGTTGGCTGATACCCACAGCACTTGGTTCTCCAATGCGCGGGCTCGATCGAAGAGGTCGAAGCGGCGCGTCCAGCGGTCGTCGGCGAGCTCCGGCGTGGGGTTGGTCCGTGCCGCCGGCCACGCCGACATGCAGCAGACAATGTCGGCGCCGTCGACAGCCAGTGCACGAGCCGATTCGGGAAAGGCCTTGTCGTAGCAGATCATCATGCCGAGGCGGCCGACCGGCGAGTCGAACGCCTGGAAGCTCTCGCCGGCGGCATAGGACGCGCCCTCGCCGAGTGGTTGATGCACCTTTCGGTGAATGCCGAGCAACCCGTCGCCGGTGACGGCAACTGCGGTGTTGTAACGCGTCTTGCCGTCCGCCTCGCACATGCCGGCAGTAACGACAAGATCGCCGGCCAGCATGGCCAGCCTTTTCACCTCGGGTCCCTCGACGTCGAGAGCGGGTGGCAGGCTGACCCCTCTGGCCCCGTCGAGGTTCGCCAGGTAGCCACCGAGCGTGGCCTCCGGGAGCACGACCAGTCCCGCGCCACGCGCACGGGCGTCGTCAAGGATCATCTCTATACGGCTGAACGCGTCTTCAAGGTCACGGCCGAAATTCGCCGCAACCGCAGCGATCGTCATAGCACTCATGCCGCGATCCCAGTTCGCTGCGGCGTACGGCACGAGGCGCCGTGCACGCCACGCACATCTTTCGCTCGCTGTCGCTCGCTCATGTGGTTCTCCTTGGTTCAGGCAATACCGAGGCCGGTGACAGCTCCGCCGATCGCCTCAGTCAGCTCGCCGTCGGGCCAGCGCAGGGCGACACCGCTACCTGTCGTCAGCTCGCCGCACACGGCGCTAGCTGTGAGGTCGGAAGCACCCAGGGGCCGGCCGCGGCGATCCGCGGTGAGCATCGCGAAGCCCGGGAAGCAGGACAGCCAGTCGGCGGTCGTGGCCGCCGCCGGCTTCGGCACGGCAGCGACCTCGAGTACCGCACCGCAACCACTGGCCTCGGCAAGCATGCCCAGGGTCCCGACAGTGCCGGCCATGCTGACGTCCTTTGCTGCGGCGGGAGCGGCCCTGGCGACGATGCGGGTCATGGCCTGGAGCTCGGCCGACGACCGCGACGTCGTCGAATCCCACTGCCGCCCGGTGTGCCCATCACGCCACTGGCCACCGATATCGGCGGTCAGGGTGATTGCGTCGCCGGCGCGGCCGCCGGCCGCGGGCACCGGCGTACTAGTGCGCCCCAACGCGGTAACCGTGAGCGCGGCAGGCACACCGAACTGGGTGTGCCCGCCGAGCACCGGCACCCCGTAGGCCTCGCTCGCGGCGCGCAATCCGGCGATGATTCGGGCGGCGAACGACGTATCCCGTGCCGCTACCGCGTCGAGCAGCCCCACCGGGTCTGCACCCATCGCGGCGAGGTCGTTGACGTTCACCAGAACTCCGCACCAGCCCGCCCACTCCGGATCGCGCTCGACGAGCGACGGGATGATCGCGTCGCAGGCAACGACCAGGTCCGTGCCTGCCACGGGCGCACCGTCGTCGCCGACGAAGCCCGGTCCGCCGAGGTGTAGCCCAGCCAGCAAGGTGCCCAGCGGTGCCTTCGTAGCGCGGGCTTGCGCAGCGAAGCGGTCGATCGGCCACCGCATCTGTATGTGCGGCGAACCGGCGACTTCGACGTCATTGAGTCGGGCCCAGCCCAGGCGCCGGAACAACACCTCGTTGGTGGCCTGGACCGTGGCCTCGAAGCGTAGGGCGCCGAGCTGCTCGGCGTGCGCGCACGCCGACCGGACCAGCGCCGGCCCGATGCCACCCGCGTTGCGGGCGCTGCGAGCGACGGCAAGCCGACCACCGTTCCACCACCCGATATCGGCGCCCTCCACCGCAGGCGCCAACCGCACGCCGCCGAGCACCGAACCGTCACCGCTACGCGCAACCAGTACCACCGCTCGCGGATCGTCGTCGGCAGCATCCGCATCGGAGTTCGTGAACAGCCGTTGCTCGTCGACGAACACCTCGTGCCGCAGCCGGCGGTAAGCCTCGATGCTGCGAAGATCGTCGGCCCGCTCGATCGTCCAGGCAGCCGTCGCAGCCGACGGGGGGGCGCCGAGGAGCACGGCACCGACCGCGGCCGTCATCACGCCCCCGCCGAATTGAGCGAGCTGCACGCGCCGCACGCCGCGCAGCCGGCACGCTGGTCAGACCCGTGCATCCCCGCCATACGAAGCAGCTGCGCCACCCGCAAGGTGACGTCCGTGACCAGCTCCGGGCGCGGGGCAATCGCACCGTCGGCCGCGGCGAGCGTCCCGCCCAGCGGGCGCAACGGCACCACGAACGGGTACACGCCGATCTGGATCAGCTCAGCCGCGGCGGCGACCAGGTCGTCGGGATGTTCACCAAGACCCACAAGCAGATACGTCGAGACCTGGTTGCGGCCGAACACGCGTACGGCCTCGCGCCAGGCGGCCCGGTACGCGTCGAGCGGAACGGTTGCCTTGCCGGGCATCCATCGCCGGCGGACCGTATCGTCCATCGACTCGACGTGGATGCCGATACTCGCCGCGCCCGCTTCATGCAGCTCGGTGATCACGGCGAGATCGGCGGGCGGCTCGCACTGCACCTGAATCGGCAATCCGGGTACCGCCTCGCGGACGGCACGCACACATCGGGCGAGATGGCGCGCTCCGCGGTCCCTGCCGGCCGACGTCCCG
>JAODNL010000321.1 GCA_025465405.1 Pseudonocardiales bacterium
GTGGCCGACGACCTCGAGCTCGCCGCCTCTCTGGTCCGCGACGCGGGCCGCCTCGCCGCCGCGATGCTGCGCGAGGGGCTGACCACGGAGCACAAGACCTCGATCTCCGATGTCGTATCGGCGGCCGACCACGCGGCCGAGGAGCTCGTCGTCTCCCGCCTCCGGGAGGAGCGTCCCGACGATGGTGTCGTGGGCGAGGAAGGAACCAACCGGCCGGGCGAGCGAACCTGGTACGTCGACCCGGTCGACGGCACGTACAACTTCCTGTCCGGCCTGCCGCTGTGGTGTTCGGCAATCGCGTTGGCCGACGCCGACGGGGTGATCCTCGGAGCCGTGTACCAGGCGGCGACCGACGAGCTCTGGCTCGGCGGCCGCGACCACCCGACGACCTGCAACGGCGTTCGCCTGCCGACGCTGGCCGACCACCCACTCGCGGAGCTGTCCGTCGCGACCTACCTGCACCCGTCCACGCTGCCGGACGACGGTGCGCGGATCCCGCTGCTGCGGGCCGTGCAGGGCGCGGCGACCGTCCGGATGCTCGGCTCCGGCTCGATCGAACTCGCCGCCATCGCGGCCGGACGCCTCGGCGCCTGGGTGCAGATCAACTCCGCCCGCTGGGACTGGCTACCCGGCGTGGCGCTCGTGACGGCCGCCGGCGGCGCGACCGCGGTCTTCGAGGCGAGCGGGCATCGATGGCACGTCGCCGGATCGCAGCAGGCGGTGGACGAGATCAGCGTGCTGGTGCGGGGGGTGTCGGCGGACTCCGGTGCCGTCCGCAGCCAGGTGGCCGCGCTGGCCACCGAGGCCGGCGCGCGGATCGGCCACCCGCCACGGATTACCTTCCAGGGCCCGGTCGACGACATCGCCGGCACCCCGATCGTCGCCTCACTGGCGGCGGTCCTGACCGAGGCGCTGACGAACGTAGCGCGGCATGCGTACGCCTCGGTGGTGGACGTGGCGCTGACCGTGTCCGCGGACGACGTGGTGCTGATCGTCGCCGACGACGGCGTGGGGCCGAACGACGAACCGACCAGCGGCGCGGGACTGCGCGACATGCTGCGCCGCGCCGACGCGCTCGGCGGGACGCTGACCGTCGAGCCCAACGAGCCGCTCGGCACGATCGTCCGCTGGAGCGTGCCCCGCTGACTACCGCCTTCAACGCAATCGACTTGGACTAAAGCGAGGAGGGCGTAGGCACGTCGCCGGTTATTGCTTCGTCACCGTTGCGGTCGCATTGAGGTACGACGTCCCCGCGAGCGTGGCGGCCGTTATCGCATCAGAGGTCCAGGAACCGTTCTGGGTCTTGAACGTGAACGGTGCAGCCGAGTCGGCCGCGCCGGAACTGCTGATCGTCAGCGTGACCGAGATACCAGAGCTCGGCGACGTGAAGGCGCCACCGGACGCCGGCGTCGACACCGTCACGGTGTGGCCCGCCCCCAAGTTCGTCTCGGTATTACCGAGTGAGTCGGTGACACTGACGTTCGCGGTGAAGTTGGCGTTGTTGCCGAGTGCGGTATCGGTGCACGTGAAGAGGCAGGGCGAAGACAGGGTGCCGGCGCTAACCGAGACATGGGTCCAGGCCAGCCGGGAGGCCGTGCCGGCGTTCACCGTAATCGCGGCCGACGTTCCGGTAAGCGTGCCGTCAGTTGCGGTGATCGTGCGGCTCGCCTCCGCCTTCACGAAAGTGAACGACGCCGTCGCCGTGCCGCCGGAGAAGGTCAGTGTTCCCGACGGAACGGTCGGTGTGGCCCCACTCGGGCTGTTGCCAGCGGTGGTGGACAGCGTCAGGGTGTGGCTTCCGCTGTAGGACGCGATCGTCGCGCCACTGTTGTCCTGTGCGGTGACGGTGACGTTGAATGCGGACCCAGCCGTTTGGGTCGCACCCGCTGTGACAGCGAACTTGGTCGCTGCGGACTTTGTCGCTGTTCGCGTCGCGGTGTTCGTGTTTCCCGCAGCGTCAGTAGCCGTCGCCGTGTACATGATGGTGCCGTTGTTCAGAGCACTGACGTTGATCGCGGACGCACTCCACGTGCCCGAAGACACCGGTGCATTTACCGCTGTGGTCTGCGATATGCCATCACCGGCGACAACGGACACCGCGGTCGCGTTTGCATCCGAGACGGAGCCGGAGGCCGACGTGGCGGTCTGGTTGCTGTTGTTGATCGGATCCGTGACCGACCCGACCGTGATTGTCGGCGCCACGGTGTCCTTGGTGTTCGAGGTGGTACCGGCGGCGCCGGCGTTGCCCGCGGCATCCGAGGCGACCGCGCTGTAGCTGATCACGCCCTGGTTCAGCCCAGTCGTGTCGATCGTCGTAGACCACGACGTCCCCGCACTGAACGTGATCGTCTTCGTGACGGTGTGCGCCGCACCCGGGTCGGTCACCGTGAGGACCAGGCTCGTACTGGCCTCCTTCGCACCCGAGACGGTGTAGGACGCGCTGTTGGTCGAGCTGTTGATGAAGCTGCCCGACGCCGGCGTCGTGATCGACGGCGCAGTGGGCGCCACAGTGTCCTTCGCGATCGTCGTCTGCGCGGGCGGCGTGCTCGCGTTACCGGCAAGGTCGGTCGCTGTGACCTTGACCGTGACCGTTCCGTCGTTCAGGCCACTCGGGTCGAGGCTGGCAAAGGACCAATTGCCACCGGTCGCGGCGGTCGCGGCCGTCACCGTGTGGACGGAGCCGACGTCTGTCAGCGTGAGGGTGATGTTGGTACCCGGTTCGGCCGTGCCGCCGATCGAGATGCTCGTCTTGTTCGCCACGTTGATCACAGACGGTGTCGACGTGATGACGGGCTGGTTCGGTGGCGTCGAGTCGATCTTGACGGTCTGCGACTGCGACGTGCTCGTGTTGCCCGCGTTGTCCGTCGCCGTGAACGCGACGGTGTGTGTGCCATCTCCGGAGACGTTGAACGTCGCGGTGGCCGCGTTGACCTGGACCGAGGTTCCACCGTCGATCGAGTACGTGATGTGTCCGACGCCGCTGCCGCCGAGGTTATCGGTCGCTGTGAGGGTGGCCGAGACGGTCGTGCTGTTGTAGCCGTTGCCGTTCGCGACGGGCGTCTGCGAGTAGGTCACGCTGGGCGCGACCGTATCCGTGGTGACCGCGTTGCTGCGTGCGCTCTCGGTGCCCTGCCAGAGGGACCCGGAGACGGCGGGCGTGTCGGAGTAGTACCAAGTGCCAGCCGGCACGGCCGATTCGGTGCAGCTCACCGAAGCGCCGGTGCCACCAGGCGTGCACGCGAACGTCGCCGCCGGTGCGCCGCCGCTGGAAGTGCTGTAGCGGTTCACGACGAACGCCGAGACCGTCCGGCCGCTCGTCGTCGTGAGCCGGTTGAAGGTGATCGTGGCAGTCGTGACGCCGCCTGGAGACGAGACGACAGCCGTCGGAGTCTGGCCGGCCGGCAGAACGTCAGCGGCTGCTTGCGCGCTGTGCGTCGAATCGGTCGCGGTCCAGAAAGCGAACGCAACGCCCGCGCCGACGACAGAGGCGAGCAACGCGACGAGCGCGACCAGCCAGCCGCGGCGGAGCCTGCGCGCGGTCATCGCTGTGCCGTCACGGTGACTGGGATAGAGAATATGGCGCCTTGGCAGCTCGAGGCGCTGGCCGTGCTCATGTTCGCCGCGCCCGCGAGCGTGATCAGGTTCGAACCTGCCGCCAGCGTGAACTGCGTGGACGTGTAGTCAGTCGGTGCGGTGAACGTGACACCCGTCGGGGTGCAGCCGTTGCTCGCTATAGGCGTTCCGTTGCCGGCGACGGACGTGATGTGGATCGAGAAGCTGTTCGGATTGTTCACGCGGAGGATCACGTCGCCAGTTCCGCCCGGGAGCAGCGCAGATTGATTGGTGTCCGCTGTCTGCAGCGCGGTGACGTTGATCGTCATGGTGCCGGCGGTCGCGCTCCCCGAGCCCGAGCCATTCGTGCTCCAGAACGCGAAGGCCACTCCCGCCGTTGCCGCCACAAGGGCGGCAGCGAGCGCGATGATCAGTGCGAGACGACGACTGGCACGCCCTGCGTACCGGATGAACACGCGATGGGCGGACATCAGCTGCCCTGCCCGGTTCCCGAGTAGGAGAGCGAGAGGCCGGTGCTCTTGCAGATGTCCTGATTCGACGGCAGATCGATCATCGTGATCTTGGGCCAGGCCGCCTGCGACACGCCTAGTTGCGACAGCGTCTTGGTCGAGTTGGCCGGGACGATGACCGGATACGTGCCGCTGAACTGGACCGCCGAGAAGTTGTTCTCCTTCGTACAGCCCGGCTTGCTCGTGCTGGTGATCGCGACGCTCAGATTGGTGATGCTGAGCTGCTGGTTGTTCGGGTTCGTCAGCGACAGGTTCAGGGAGCCCGTCACGCCCGGCGCCAGCGCGCGGTCCAGCGTGCCGGCGATCGCGAACGGGGTGCCACCCTGTGAGCCGGACACCGTCATCTGCGCGACCGCCGTCGCTGTCGTGGTTCCGGAGCTTCCTCTGACCGTGAGGCTGTACGAGCCGAGCGTCGTTGACGCCGACGTGGAGACCTGCAGGGACGTCGTGTTGCCCGTGGTGGACGACGGCGTGAAGCTCGCCCCGGAGTTCGACGGCGTACCGGTGACCGAGAACGCGATCGAGCCGATGAAGTTGGTGCGTTCGACAGTCACGGTGTATGTCGCGACGGTGCCGGCGGGAGCGTTGATGGTCGACGGGCTCACGGTGAGCGAGAACTTCGACGGCGGCGGGGCGACGGTGAGGCCCGCCGTGATCGAGTGGCTCAACGAACCGCCGACGCCGGCGATGGTCAGGGTGTAGGTGCCGGGCGCGGTGGACGAGGAGGTCTGCACGGTCAGGGTGCTCGTAGTGGTGGTGTTCGGATTCGGCGAGAAGGCAACCGTCGCCCCGGCCGGCAGACCCGACGCCGACAGCGTGACCGGGCTCTTGAAGCCGTTCGAGCCGCTGACGGTGACCGAGTAGGTGGCCGCGCTGCCCGTGCTGACCGACGCGGACGACGGGTTGACCGCAAGCGAGAAATCGGCCTTCTGGGAGGCCGCGTACACGGCTCCCGCGCTGCCGAACAGGATGGCGAGACCGGCGGCGGCGAGTAGCACTCGCCTCGCGTGCCCTGCCTTCATTGCTGCCCCCCGGCGTGGTCAAGAACTGGATCGATGCACTGCGGTCAGCTCTCGTTCTCCGGGCGGACGTGCCGCCCGGAGAACGAGGGGCCGGATCAGCTGGTGAGAGTGAGGGTGATCGTCGCGCCCTTGCACCCGTCCTGGTTGGTACCGCTCTCGGCGAAGACGAGCGTGCCGCCAGTTGCCAGCGCGGTCCCCGACGTGTTGTGCGTGATCACCTGGTTCTCGGTGACGTCAGCGACGGAGAACCACGAGGCGTTGCAGGTCCCGGTGGCGTCCACTGCGGGCGTGGTGGTCACGACCGTGTGGACCGTGCCGACCTGCAGGTCGGAGCTGTTCGTGTTGTCGGCCGTGAAGCTGACCGGCACCGAATTGCCTGGAGTGAGGGTGTCGCTGGCGAAGCTGGCGTGCAACCCGAGCGTGCCGTTGGCGGTGGCAGCAGTCCCGCTACCCGTGCCGCTTCCACTGGTCGTCCAGTAGGCGAACGCGGTGCCGGCGCCACCTGCGATGATCACAGCGGCCGCACCCGCGGCCAGGTACTGCTTTTTGCTGAACTTGCGCATAACGGTTCCCCCAATTTGATGGATTTGGGGGTGCCGCACAGAAACCTATCCCCGCTGAATTCAGCGCCCCCGAGCCGGTTTAGGCAGGTGAAGCTTCGGTGAATGCGCCGCCCACGTCAAATGCATGTGAGCCCGGCCAAACAACGCAACATATCGGTGGTTAAGGGATCATCGCGGTGGCCCGGAGGTGTCCTAAACCGGGCCATACCCGGCAAATACCCTCCGCAGATAGTTGACACGGAAGGTGTGTGTCGGGGCAATCCGTGCCGCGAGACGGCGGCTGATGCATCGTGTGAGGCCGAACAAATGGCTATGCCGGCTACCAATTCATCAATTGTGCGCGCTTTATCCAATCGCCCACAAAACGTCGCCCGGACTTCGCCGCCGGCCCGGCCCGGCTCAGTTCTCGTCCTCGTCGCCGGAGAGTTTCTCGTCCAGGTGGGTGCGCTGTTCGCGACGGGTATTCACGCGCTGCTCGATCTGCGCGGCGAAGCGCGCACGGGGCGCGGCGAGCAGCACCCAGGCCAGCGGCATCGACAGCACCAGGGCGACGAGCGCGCCGAGAAAGCCGTGCAGCCCGGCGAGATACAGCACGCCCCACAGCGCGAAGAACAGGCCGAATCGAAGGGCCGTGTAGAGCCACATCGACCCCAGCCATCTGCCGGCGCTGAACTTGCGCTCGTCGTTCATCGTCGCCTCATCGGCCGAACTCACGCCCAGATCGCCTGTGGCTCGCCGCGGCGCTCGGCGAGTGAGATCGGACCGTCGTACTCCCGCACGATCTCGTAGCGGGTGTTGCGCTCGACCGGGCGGAACCCGGCGTCCCGAATGAGGTCCAGTAGGTCGTCGCGGGTCAGCTTGTCGGGAGTGCCGAAGTGGTCGGCGTCGTGGGTGATCTTGTATTCGACGACGGATCCGTCCATGTCGTCGGCGCCGTAGTTCAGCGCGAGCTGGCTCGTCGACAGACCGTGCATCACCCAGAACACCTTGACGTGGTCGAAGTTGTCGAGCATCAGCCTGCTGACGGCGAACGTCTTCAGCACGTCCGCCGGCTGCGCCATCGGCAGGTGCGACAAGCGGTTGTTGTCGTTGTGGAATCGCAGCGGGATGAAGACGGCGAAGCCGCCCGTCTCGTCCTGCAGTTCACGCAGCCGCAGCACGTGGTCGACGCGGTGGCGCGGCTCCTCGATGTGGCCGTAGAGCATGGTCGCCGGGGTGCGCAGGCCCTTGTGATGCGCGAGGCGGTGGATGCGCGACCAGTCCTCCCAATGCGTGTTGTGGTCGACGATCTGCTTGCGGACGTCCCAGTCGAAGATCTCGGCGCCGCCGCCGGTGAGCGACTCGAGGCCGGCGTCGATCAGCTCGTCGAGCACGGCGTCAGCGGACAGACCCGAGATCTCTTCGAAGAAGTGGATCTCCGTTGCGGTGAAGCACTTCAGTGCAACGTCGGGCAGGGCGGCCTTAAGCTCGCGCAGTACCCGCGGGTAGTACCGCCACGGCAGCTGCGGATGCAGGCCGTTGACGATGTGCAGTTCCGTGATCCCGTCGTCCTTCATCGCGAGGGCCTTCTCGACGGCCTCCTCGACGCGCATCGTGTAGGCGTCCTTCTGGCCGGGCTTGCGCTCGAAGCTGCAGTAGGCGCAGGACGCGCGGCACACGTTGGTCAGGTTGAGGTGCCGGTTGACGTTGAAGAACGTTGTGTCACCGTTCTTCCCGGTGCGGACGCCGTGGGCCAGGCCGCCCAACCAAGCGAGGTCGTCGCTGTCGTAGAGGTCCTCACCGTCCTGGCGGCTGAGGCGCTCACGCGCCGCGACTTTTTCCGACAGCTCCGCCTTGCGGGACTCGCTCAACGCCATGGCCTCAGGGTACGGGGCCGGGTTGCCGTCGCCCGGCCCCCTTCCGTTCCGCGCCCGTCCCCTTCCGTGATCATCACGAGAGAATTCCCTATTGACAGCGATAAGTTAGCGTCGGTAAGTTACCGGCGTTCGACGAAACTCCCCCGACTGCTCCCGCCCTGGAGACGCGCCGTGCTGACCTGGCTCGCCGATCTTGGAATCCGCGCCCCGAAGCGGGTGCTGGGCATCGCCGGCCTGCTACTCGTCGCTGCCGCGGTGTACGGCGGCCAGGCCGCCTCGCACCTGGCCTCGGGCGGCTTCTACGACAAGCACGCCGAGTCGTGGAAGGCGCGGCTGGCACTGGAGAAGACGTTCGACGCCGGGGACCCCAACCTGGTCCTCGAGGTCACCAGCCCGGCCGGTGTCGACACCGCGACGGCACGATCGGCCGGCCTGCGGATCGTGCACGACCTCGCCGGCCAGCAGTACGCCCGCCAGGTGACGTCGTACTGGACGGCACCGCCGACCCAGGCATCCGGCATGCGAAGCGCGGACGGGACGTCTGCGCTGATCGTCGCCCGCGTGACCGGTGACGACAACACCGCGCCGAAGCGTGCGGCCGATATCTACCGGCCGCTCGTCGGCACTCACGACGGCGTCACGGTGAAGGCGGGCGGGATCATCGCGACGATCCACACCGTCAACAACTTGACGAAAGCCGATCTCACCAAGTCCGAGATGATCGCCATACCGCTCACGGTCCTGGCGCTGATCTGGGTGTTCGGC
>JAODNL010000332.1 GCA_025465405.1 Pseudonocardiales bacterium
ATGGCCGAAGTGTCGCGCCGGCTCCACACCTGCTCTTCCGCGCCGCCTAGCGCCGCCTAGCGCGGCCTAGCGCGAGCCATCAGCCCGGCGGCGTGCGTCGTCGCAGGTGGCCGATCGCGGCGGCATCACCCGGGCCGTCACGCTCGGCCAGTCGCGCGAGCACCGCGGCACGGTGCGCGTCGTCGACGTTGCCGCCGTACTTGAACTTGGCGTGTACCTCTCGAACGGCCAGGTTCAGCCCGCGGATGCCCGCCAGCCGCCGGCCGTGCTCGGCGGGATCCGCCGCGCCGCTGCCGGGCTCGGTTACGCCGAGTTGCCGCCGCAGGATCGCTGCCTTTCCCGCGTCGTCGTCGACGACCGCGGCGGTGGCGACGAGCTGGACCGCCGCGTAGTAGGTCGTCGGCACTCCGAAGCGGGGATCCTCGTCACCGATCGCCTTCCAGGCCGCCGGCACGTAGGCCCAGTCGCCCGTGACGCTCAGCAGCACGGTCGCGTTCTCGGCGATCGCGGTCCAGACGGGATTGGGCCGCGCCAGGTGCAGCACGACGAGCTCCGGCGAGACGAGCGCGAACTGAGTCGGCACCGCCACCGGCACTTCCCGTCCGTGGCCGCCGGCAATCAGCTGTCCGAAGCCCTGCGCCGAGACGAATGCCATCCACTCGTCAGCCGAGGCGCTCGCGTCCCACGGATGGATCAGCACTTAGCCGAACTCGCCCAGTACGGCCGAGCGCAGCACGTCGAGGCCGACGCTGCCGACGTCCAGCGCGGAACGGTGGAAGGCCTTCAGGTCGAAGTTGTCCCCGGCCTTTGCGCGCGCGTCGTCGCGCAGCTGAAGCCAGAGGCGCTCGCCGATCTTGTACGCCGGCGCCTGGCCGGGCCAGCCGAGATAGCGGTCCAGCTCGAAGCGCAAGAACCCGTCGGCCATGTTGGCGTGCGCGGACAGGAACCGCCACGCCTTGTCGTAGTCCCAGGCCCCGCCACCGACCTCGGCCGGCGCCTCGAAGCCACAGTGCACACCGATGTCGATCACGACGCGGGCCGCGCGAAGCGACTGCCCGTCCAGCATGCCGAGGTAGTCCGCGGGATCGTCCAGGAAGCCGAGGTCAGCCATCAGCCGCTCGGCGTACAGCGCCCAGCCCTCGCCGTGCCCGCTGACCCACGACGCCAGCCGCCGCCACCGGTTGAGCAGATTGCTGCGGTACGCGGTCTGCCCGATCTGCAGGTGATGCCCGGGGACCCCCTCGTGGTAGACGGTCGTGAGCTCCCGCCAGGTGCCGAACCCGGTGATGCCGTCGGGCACCGACCACCACATGCGGCCCGGGCGGGTGACCAGGTCCTCGCTGGGGCCGGTGTAGTAGATGCCGCCCTGATGGGTCGGAGCGATGCGGCACTCCAGCCGGCGGATCGGCTGGGGGATGTCGAAGTGCGTGTCGGCGAGCGCGGCGATCGCGGCATCCGAGGTCTGCTGCATCCACCGCTGGAGGGCGTCGGTGCCTTCGAGCTTGCGGGACGGCTCGTTGTCGAGGAATTCGATCGCCTCGGCCACTGTCGCTCCGGGCTTGATCCGGCCGGCGGTCTCGGTCATGTCCGCGGTGATCCGCGCGAGTTCCTGCTGACCCCAGTCGTAGGTCTCGGCCAAGTCGATGCGCGCGCCGAGGAACGAGCGCGAGTGCAGGGCGTACCGCTCCTTCCCGACCGCGTCGTGCTCGCGGGCCTGCGGCAGCAGCTCCTCGCGCAGGAACGCGGCCAGCCGGGTATAGGCCTCCGCGGCTTCGTCCGCGCCGTGTTCGAGGTCTGCACGCAGCGACGACGGCAGCTCGCCGCCGTCGTCCGGGCGCGCCCCGTGGGCGAACGTGGCGAAGAACCCGTCCGGGCCGACGTTGTCCTCGGACTGCTTGATGCCGGCCTCGACCTGTCGGCGGGCAGCGACGTCGTCGCGTCCAGCCGCGAACCGCAGCGACTCGATGTAGCCCGTGATCGCAGTTGGCACCGCGCGCAGCCGGGTCGCGATCGTCGCCCAGTCGTCCGAGGAGTTGGTCGGCGTGATGTCGAAGATGTCCCGCACGTTCTGCAACGGCGAGGCGATGTTCTTCAGATCCGGCTCCTCGGCCCCCGCCGCCCGCAGCTCCTCGGCGACGGTCAGCTCCTCGCGCAAGGCGGCGACGGTGATGCGGTCGTTGGCATCGCTCGGCTCGGCGGCGTCGAGCGCGGCAAGGGTGCTGCGGCGCAGCGCCGACACCGAGGCCAGCCAGTCCGGCGACAGGTCCGGCAGTTCGTGGTCGTGGCCCGCGATGCCCAGGTAGGTCGCGACGAGCGGGTCGAGGGCGGTCCACTCGTCGAGGTATTTGTCGGCAACGGAATCCACAGCGGTGGGGATGCGTGTCTCGGTCATGCCCGCCAGACTAAGACCTGGCCATTGCCCGATTTCGGTGACGAGATATCTTGATACCAAGAGAACGTTACCGCTGGAGGTTGCACGCATGTCCAAGATCAAGGTGCAGGGCACCGTCGTCGAACTCGATGGTGACGAGATGACGCGCATCATCTGGCAGTTCATCAAGGACAAGTTGATCAACCCCTACCTCGACGTGGACCTCGAGTACTACGACCTCGGCATCGAGCACCGTGACGCCACCGACGACCAGGTGACGATCGATGCGGCCAACGCGATCAAGAAGCACGGCGTGGGTGTCAAATGCGCGACGATCACACCGGACGAGGCGCGGGTCGCGGAGTTCGGCCTGAAGAAGATGT
>JAODNL010000390.1 GCA_025465405.1 Pseudonocardiales bacterium
GCGCCGCGGGTCGCTCACAGACATCGAGCACGTGGTGATCCTGATGCAGGAGAACCGGTCCGTCGATCATTACTTCGGCACGATGCGCGGCGTGCGCGGCTTCGGCGACAAGGCCGCGCTGACCTTCGCGGGCGGCCGCACGGTGTTCCAGCAGCCTGACGCGACCCGCCCCGACGGCGGCTACCTGCTGCCCTACCACGTCGACACCAGGCGGGTCGACGGTCAGGATCTCGGCGGCAACGACCACAGCTGGGGCGGCGTGCACACGCAATGGGCCGACGGCGCGAACACCGGCTTCGTGTCCGAGACAGGAGAGAACAGCGTCGCCTACTTCACCCGCGACGACGTGCCCTTCAACCACGCGCTGGCGCAGGCGTTCACCTTCTGCGACCACTACTTCTGCTCCATCAAGGGCCCGACGACACCCAACCGGCTCTTCCACTGGAGCGGCACGATCGATCCGCACGGGACGGCCGGCGGCCCGGCGATCTTCAACCCCGACGACTACAAGCCCGTCTACAACTGGACGACCTATCCCGAGCGGCTGCAGAAGGCCGGCATCTCCTGGCAGCTGTTCGCCAACGACGAGGTCGGCGACGGCGGCGGCGAGGACGGCTGGGTCGGCGACTACGGGGACAACCCGCTCTGGCTGTTCCAGGCCTACCACGACGCGCTGGCCTCGTCCGACCCCGCGGTGCGCCAGCTCGCCGAGCGCGGGTCCCTACGCACGCAGTGGAAGCCGAACTCCGGCCTCGGTCACGACGTGAACCATGTGCTGGCGCAGTTTCTCGAGGCGTGCCGGTCCCGGTCCCTGCCGGCCGTCTCGTGGATCGTGGCGCCGTACGCCTACTCCGAGCACCCCGCGGCGCGCCCGATCGACGGTGCCGCGTACACGCAGACCGTGCTCAACGCCCTCTGGGCGCAGCCCGAGCTATGGGAGAAGACCGCGGTCTTCGTCAACTACGACGAGCACGACGGCTTCTTCGACCACGTCATCTCGCCGACCGCGCCGCCCGGAACTGCGGACGAGTTCGTGAACGGCCTGCCGGTCGGGCTCGGGCCGCGGGTCCCCATGACGGTCGTGTCGCCCTGGAGCCGCGGCGGATGGGTCAACTCCGAGGTCTTCGACCACACGTCCGTGCTGCAGTTCCTGGAGCTCTGGACCGGGGTGAAGGAGCCGAACATCTCCGCGTGGCGGCGCCGCATCTGCGGCGACCTCACCGGCTGCTTCGATTTCGGCGACGACGACACCACGATCCCGCTGCTGCCCGACACCGCGGCGCTGCGCAAGAAGGCCGACGAGCTGGATTCGAAGCTGCCCAAGCCCACCCCGCCCCCGCCGGGTGAGCAGGTACTCCCGAGGCAGGATGCCGGCACCGTGCCCGCGCGACCGTTGCCGTACCAGCCCTGGGCGAACGTGATCCGCACCGCCGGTGGCGTGACGCTGGCGCTCGGCAATGCGGGAACAGCCGCCGTGCAGCTGCAGGTGTACGACCGCCTCACCGGCGTGGCGGCCCAGCGCATCGACGCGGCGGCCGGCGCGAGCGTCTCGGCGACCGTGACCGCGCCGACCGCGTACGACGTCGCGGTGCACGGACCCAACGGCTTCCTGCGGGAAGCCAAGGGGACGGGTTCACCCGGTGTCGAGGTGGCCGCCACGATCGTCGGGTCGGCCGATCACCCGCGGCTCGAACTGACCATGACCAACAATGCCCGCCGCCGAAGCGTCGTCGTGGTGTCGGGGCTGGGGAAACCGCGGCGGATCACGGTGGAGCCGGGCACCCATACGCTGGTCGCCGACCCCATCGAGACCGCACATGGCTGGTACGACATCCACGTCCAGCTCACGCAGGACGACAGCTACCTGCGCCGCTTCGCCGGGCACCTCGAGAACGGTCGCGCCAGCACGACCGGATGAGTGCCGCTAGGGCGAACCACTCGCCGGCGACGTCGCGTAGGCAATCGTTCGCGCCGTGACCGCTTGCTCCACCATGCGGTGGGCCTCGGATGTGCCGTCGCGTTTCGGGTGACGCTCGTCGTCTGGATGGCGCGGCACCGTGGTGACCTCGATGGCGACGAGGTCGCTGTAGGCGCTCTGCCGAAGACGGGTCAGCAGCGACTGGCTGGCGCTTTTCGCCTTGGCGGCCAAGGTGGACGCGCTCAGCCCGATGGTTCCGACGAGCGCCAGCAGCGTCTTGATGGCGGGGTTGCCGCGGTCGCTCGTCAGCAGCAGGACGAACACGGCCACCGCGGCGACACTGGCCGCCCCGACGAGCAGTTGCGGCCAGAAGGCGCGGAAGACACGCAGCGTGGTCCGCTTGCCGTGCAGGATGGTGGACGGCCGGACCAGCGTGGCGGGGTCCTGGCCGAGCACGAGCAGCTGGTACCAGCGCCGCAGCTGCTCGTAGAGGTGGGTCGGCGCATCGTCGCGGCCACACCAGTTCGGTTCGGCCGCCACGCATCCCCACGCCTCGAGGCTTCCGGACACGGCGACCGGGGTCAGCGGGCTGAGGAAGGGCGCGATCCGGCCGGCCATCCGGCTGAGCTCGTGTCGGCGAGCCGGGTTCAGCAGGAACGCCCACGATCCGGCCGACGCGGCACTCCCATCGGCACTCCCGCCGGCGCGGGCCTGATCCGAACTCGGCGCCAGCGCCCAATAGATTTCGGCCATGCCGCGGCCGAGCAGATACCCGCACGCGAGCATGTCGTCGCGGGCAGTCAGCCGGTCCTGGATCGCGGCATCCCAGTCATAGATCAGTTCGGCGACCTCGCGCCAGGCTCGCTCGCGCTCGGCCGGGTCGACGCCGTCGCCGGGCTGCGGCGGGTTGAGCCGGGCTCCGCCGTCCGCGTCGAGTCCTGCCATGAGCACGGCCAGGCGGGGCGCGAACGGCGCTCCGGTTGCCGGATCGTCGATGGCCGGCGGAGCGGTCACGTCAAGCTGCTCGGACAGACACACAAGAGCGTCGAACGCCTGTCGACGTGATTCGGCGAAGGTGCGCTGCGGCCGAAGTGGCAACGGATGGTCCGGGTCGGCCGGCAGCCCCTCGGTGGTCGGCCGGTGCGCTCTCCACCAATTCCGGCCTCGCACCTCGGCCAGATACCAGCCGAGACGAACCGCCACGGCTACCCGCTCGCGCTGCTCACGGTCGTGGTGATGGTGATGCGGCTTGTCGACGTCGCCATGTCGGTCGTCGTCAACGACCGACAGCTGCTGAGTCATGCCGGCCCCTTCCCCTGTCGACGCACCTCGGACGCGCGACCCGCTCATCGCGTGCCCGTGCGGACATCTCGAAGCAGAGTGCTCTTGACGCGGCCGCATGGCAACCAGTTGGCTGCGATGCTGTCGACTCCCGTCGACGCCGGAGGGACGTGCCGTGGCTATCGAACACGTCGTAGTGCTGTGTCTGGAGAACCGCTCGTTCGATCACATGCTCGGGTTCCTCACGCACCCCGATCCGAGCTTCGAAGGACTCGGCGCCGCGGGCCCGCACACGAATCCCGGCTACGACGGTGGCCCCGCCGTGCCCGCG
Source organism: Pseudonocardiales bacterium (assembly GCA_025465405.1). Lineage (GTDB taxonomy): Bacteria > Actinomycetota > Actinomycetes > Mycobacteriales > Jatrophihabitantaceae > RYN-117. The sequence continues at coordinate 3,531 of JAODNL010000390.1, forward strand.
ACCCCGACCGCGAAGCGGGTGCTTCCGTTCGGACCTGACCACTCCCATGACGCGGTGATGAACCAGCTCGGCGCCACCGGCCGCGGAGCCGACCGTCAGTGCACCAACGACGGGTTCGTCACCAGCTACGAGCTGAAGGCCCAGGGCAAGGGACCCGGCGGCCTCGGCGGCCTGATCGCCCCGCTACTGAAGTGGCTGATGAAGAACAAGCCGGCGCAGGCTACCGGCCGCGGGCCGCTCGTCATGGAATGCCAAGACCCGGGCAAGATCCCCGTGTTGAGCACGCTGGCGCTGCAGTTCGCCGTCTTCGATCACTGGTTCTGCTCAGTCCCTGGCGAGACGTGGCCCAACCGCAACTACCTGCACGCCGCCACGTCCAACGGCGAGACAAACATCGAGATTCGCTTCTACTCAGACCCGACGATCTTCGAACTGCTCGAGAAACACGGCAAGAGCTGGCACATCTACCACGACGACACACCCCAGGTCTGGGCATTCCGAGAACTCTGGGACACCCCGGACCGGCACGCCAACTGGTATCCCACCAACCGGTTCGCTGAGCATGTCGCCGCCGGCACCTTGCCGCACTACAGCTTCATCGAACCCAACCACCGGCCGCCGCTGCACACGCTCGACCGCAATCCCAGCTTCGGCGGCACGCCCAGCCTCAGCAACAGCCAGCACCCGGAGAACAACATCGTCTCCGACAGCGCCTACGACTCGTTCGACGACTCGGCCGACAACGACTTCAGCCGCGGCGAGCAACTCGTGGCCACCATTTACGAAGCGCTACGCGCCAATCCCGAATTGTTCGCGCGCACCTTGTTCCTGATCACCTACGACGAGCACGGCGGCTTCTACGATCACGTCGCCCCGCCCGTCGGCATCCCGGCCCCCGGCGGGGGGCGCAAATTCGGCGCGCGCCTGCTGCACAGCATCTGGCATCGCAGCGTGCACGACTTCGACTTCACCATGCTCGGGCCGCGCGTGCCCGCCGTGCTCGTCTCGCCGCTCATCGAGCCCGGCACGGTCGTTCACGACGTCCACGACCACGCCAGCGTCCCGTCGACACTGCGCGCGATCTTCGCGCCGACGGCCGGCCCGCTCACCGACCGCGATGCGTGGTCGCCGCCGTTCCACAAGGTCGCGAACCGCGACGCCGCGCGCACCGACGTCCCCGACCTGTCGAGTCACGTGCCGGCCACCCCGCCGCCGTCCGCAGCCGCTGCCGGCGCCGCGCAACCCGCCGCTGCCGCACCGGCGACGACCTCAGCAGGCGCCCGTGACGTCCCCGACTACTACCGCGACTTCCTCCGTCAGGCCGACGCCGTCCGCCGGCACCTTCGCCAGGTGGGCGAGCCCGAGATCGCCGCGGTCGCCCCGACCGACCCGGCGGTGCAGCGGGCGGACGAGACGACGGCCGCTTTCTCGGCGGCGGCGCACCGGCACCGTCACCCCGACGAGAATCCCGCTTAGTCCGCTGTCGAGCGGCCGATAGCGCGGGACGCCTCCGTCCGGCGGTCCGCGACGGCGCCGTGCATCCCACCGGCGGTAGTCGTATCGTTCCGGCAACAACAGCCGGCGAAGCTCCTATCACTCACCCAACTCCTGCTCTACTTGCGCCATCGAGGAGCGGCACGTGACTGGTTCGTGGGTTGACGCCCAGCTGGTCATCGCGCTTCGCGACGGTCCGTTCGCGGACGCTCTACGGCTGGCGATCGCAGCCCGGGGGCTGAGCCTGGATCGGCTGACCCATCGACTCGCGCTGCGCGACATCAGCGTGTCCACCGCGACCTTGAGCTACTGGTCACGGGGCCGCAGCCGTCCGGGACGACCGGAATCACTGCTCGCAGTGGCGGCGCTCGAAGAGATCCTCGAGCTCCCGCCGAACGCGCTTCGCCAGCTGCTGATGGACCGGCCGCGAGCAGGGCAAACGGAGACGCCGGTGCCGCTGGAGCGGTTGTGGGGCGAGCACGGTGCCTCGGTACTCCAGGTCGCCGAGCAGATCGGCTTGCCGGGGCGCGACCGCAGGACGCTGAGCCTGCACGAGCGTTACGTACTGGACGGCGACGGTGCCGAGCGCGCCTGTCGTGTGATCATGGTGCTCGAGGCGCTCAGCGATGAGGTGGATCATTTCGTGGTCGTGTACCACGACGACGACGACGGAAAGCAGCTGCCGCACATCAGTTCGGTTAGCGGCTGCGATGTCAGCACCGTGCGGCGCGACGAGGCCGGCGCGGTTCAGGTCGCGAGGATGCAGCTCGACCGTGTCCTGCAGCGCGGCGAGCGGACCGCCGTGGAGTACGAGCTGATGTATCGGCCCGGTGGTAGCCGATCGAGCAACGGCGAGCGCCGCTTCGCCACGTCGATCCGGCAGTACGTTCTCGAGATCGTGTTCGATCCTGAGGCGATGCCCGCACGGTGCTATGCGGTACGCGAACCCACCAGAGGTAAGACCACCCGGCGCGAGTTGCAGCTGGACGGAACACATTCGGCGCGCATGGTGCTCCTGGACGCGAGCCCCGGTACCTACCGGATCGAGTGGGAGTGGGACTGAGCTACGGCCAGTTCACATAATGGAAACGGTGCATGCCACCGCCCGACATTCGCGCGCGGCATCGTCCTGGACATGATCGAACAGACTTCTCCGGCGACCGAACCAACCGAACCGCTGAAGCCCCTTCGCACGACGAGCTGTGGCTCCACCACAGCAGTTGACCGGGGAACCCGGCTGGCCGTCGACGCGCTACGCACGTCGCGGCGGGAACGCCGCGTCGTCCGCGCCCGCCGTACCCAGCGCTCGACGGCGGTCCGGCCATGACGACAGCCTGCACACCCGCACCGACCGCCGCCACCAGCAAGTCCGACGCCAATGGGCGACCCAGCTCGCTCGCGATCTGGGTCCGTCAGCCATGGATGTTGCGCGTCGGCACGACCAATCTCCTGATCCGCGGAACGAGCGCACGCGATCTCGCCGCCGTCGGCGCGATGCATGGCCGCTGCTCGGCTCGGACTCTCTTGGATCGCTACCGCGCGGGCGGGCGCGCGCCATCGGCCGTGGCGATCGAGCGAGCGCTGCGCCGGACGCTCGGGTTCGTCGCGTGCACCGGCCGCGGCGAGATCGTCGCGATGGCCGTCGCCGGCGCCGATCCGGCGCACCAGGCCGGCAGCGCCGAGATCGGTGTCGTCGTGCAGGACGACTGGCAGCGGCAGGGTCTCGGGCGGGAGCTACTGACCCATATCGCGGGCGCCGCATTCGTGTGCGGCTACAACCAGCTGATCGCCTATCCGGCGACGACCTCGACCGCGGCGCAGCAGCTGCTCACCGTCGTCGGCCGCACCTACGCGGTCCCCGACCCGCCGAACCCGCATCTGCACACGTACCTCACCGAGTCCTCGACGCTGGGCCTCGGTGCGGTGCGCGAACACCTGGCCTGCTGATCCGCTGCTGGGCCGGCTGACCGGCGGAGCTTTTCAGCGGCCGACGGATACGTCCCGATGGGCCGAGCGATATGCGCGGGGGCTCAAGCCGAACTCGCGGCGGAACGCGCGCGAGAAATACTCGGCCGAGGCGAAGCCACACTCCGCCGCCACCCGCTCGACCTGGGGCTGTGGCGAGCGCGCCGACAGCAGTTCGGCGGCTCGCTCGAGGCGGCGGCGGCGGATACGTGCGGCTGGGCTCTCGGTGCCGTTGAATGCGCGGTACAGCTGGCGCAGCGAGATGTTGAGCTGCGCGGCGATCGTGGCCGGTGTCAACAGCGCGTCCGCGGCCTGCTCGTAGATGATCGCGTCCGTCCGCGTGCGCACCGACTCGAGCTGTTCGACGTCTCCGCTGGGCTTGCGCACGGCGGTGCGCAGCAACAGCCCGGTCATCGCTGCCAGATAGCGGTCGACGCCGACGAGGCTCGGCGGCGTCTGGAGCTCGTCGGAGCCGACGAGCAGCAGGGTGACGGCCGAGCGGAGCAGCGCGCTCTGGAAGGGCGTGAGCTCGTAATTCTGGTCGAACATCTCGGCGAGCATGCCCGGATCGAGTCCGATCGCAGCCTGTGGCACGTTCAGGGTGAACAGGTGGGAGTTGGCGAGGAACTGCTCGGTCACTTCTTCGACCGCGTCGATGACACGCAGCACGCCGTGCGAGGAAGTACCAGCCTGGTCGAACACGGAGCCGGCACAGTCGATTCGGGCAAGGACGTGCACCGCGCCGTCGATCTGCGGTGCGGACATGGCTCGCGCCGGCCGGTAGAGCTCAGCGCCGCTGACGGTGGACGCGGACCAGATGCAGCGGGTGCCGCGCAGCCGGGCTCCCTTGAAGAAGTAGGGGACACTCGACTGCGGCAGAGCAGAGATCTGCAGGCCGAGCGGGCCCGTCCGAGTCCGCCCGCTGGCGCCGTTCGAGTCCTCAGCCGAGACGTCCAGCCACGCAACCCCACCTGGCGGCGGTAAGTCGAACCGAGGCGGACCGTCAGACACCTCAGACCTCCGAGCACGACGATCGCCGGGACGAGCGCCAAAATGCCACCCGCCGAGAAATCGGCGAGTGATGCCGAAACGTAGGACCCCCAGCCGCCCAGCGCAACTCTGACAGGCCATGCGGTCGTTGTCGGGGAGCTGTGAACCGTCTGCGCACTGGCCGTGACACGTGTCACCATCGACGGGTTTGGGACCAGCGCCCCGCAGTGGCGGCGCGATCCCGGTCGAGGGAGGGCCTGTTGCTGGATCACGTTGCGGTCGTCTCCGTCCAGTTCGTCGCCGTCTTGTGGGCCGTGGCGGGTATCGCGGTGGTGCTCGCGGTCAGCGCCCTGCGAAAGGCCCACCGACGCCGATTCGCCCGGCTCGCCTCCGTCTCGCTGGTGTCCCTTCTGACGATCGCCCTCGCCACGGCCGACACCGTCAATGCCCACTTCGCGTTCCTGCCGACCGTCGGGGACGTCCGCGCCGCCCTGACCGGAGACCGGCAATGGTTGCGCGTCGAGCAGTTGGGTCGGCTGCCGACACGTCAGAAGGAGCGCGCGGTTCGGGCCGGCGCCACGGTGCGGATGCACGTTCCCGCGGATGCCGCGAACGGGTTCGGGGTGACCACGGTCATCACCTACCTTCCGCCGCAGTACTTCACCGAGCCGGCATCGCGCTTTCCGGTCGCCTACCTATTCCACGGTTCGCCGGGCCGACCCGCCGACTGGTTCCACGGCGGCGAGGCCGCGAGCGTCGGGCTGCGCAGTGCCCGCGCCGGCCACCCCGTCATCCTCGTCGCGCCTCAGTTGAGCCGGTCCTGGACCGACGACCCGGAGTGCCTCGACGGCGCGAAGGAACGGGTCGAGTCGCATCTGTTCGGCGCGGTGATTCCCTCCGTCGACCGCACCTTCCGCACCCGACCGAACCGCACGTCCAGGATCTTCGCGGGCATGTCGGCCGGCGGCTACTGCGCCCTGAACCTCGGCCTTCGACACCGGGACGTCGCAGCCACGATCCTGGATCTGAGCGGCTTCACCGAACCGACTCACACCGGTGGTGTCGCGCGCCTGCTCGGCGCGCGGGGCGCGACGGATGAGATCGCCGCGAACACGCCGGCGCACTATGTCACCAGCCTGCCCCGCAATCCGGCGACCCGCGTGTGGCTGGACGCCGGATCCAGCGACCGGAAGATCGTGGACGAGATGGCCTCGCTCGCGCCGGCGCTCCGGGCGCGCGGCATGGAGGTCCAGTGGCGGGAGCGCTCTGGCGGGCACACGTTCTGGGTATGGACCGCGGCGTTGCAGGAATCGCTGCCCTGGGCCATGTCCGGCGCGCCGGGTCGGCCGACGCACAACCCGTCCCGGGCCGGCCCCGCGCACCGGTCGTGACGCGGCCGGCATGGACAGCGCCGCCCGCACCTGATTGATTCGACGGCGACGAATCGCGAAGGGCGGCGCTGTGAAGCTGGGCTACCACACTGGGTACTGGTCGTCGGGTCCTCCCGCCGGCGTGACGGACGCGATCGCGCTGGCCGAACGGCTCGGTTTCGACTCGATCTGGACTGCAGAGGCATACGGCTCGGACTGCCTGACCCCGCTGGCCTGGTGGGGGGCGTCGACGTCGACGGTCCGTCTCGGCACCAACCTGCTGCAGATCTCGGCCCGCACTCCGGCCGCAACGGCGATGGCCGCCATGACGCTCGACCACCTCAGCGGCGGGCGGTTCGTGCTCGGCATCGGCGCGTCCGGGCCGCAGGTCGTCGAGGGCTGGTACGGCCAGGCTTACCCCAAGCCGCTGGCGCGCACCCGCGAGTACGTCGAGGTCATCCGTGCCGTCCTGCGGCGCGACATGCCGGTGACGCACGACGGCGACTTCTACCCGTTGCCGTATCCGGGCGGCACAGGCCTCGGCAAGCCGCTGAAGTCGACGGTCCATCCGCTGCGAGTAGACATCCCGATCATGCTCGGCGCGGAAGGCCCGAAGAACGTCGCGCTCGCGGCAGAGATCGCCGACGGCTGGCTACCGATGTTCTTCTCGCCCAAGACCGACAGTTTCTACCGCGACGCGCTGGCCGAGGGCTTCGCGCGCCCCGGTGCCCGCCGCAGCCCGACCGACTTCGAGGTGCCGGCGTTCCTTCCGGTCGTGATCGACGACGACGTGGAGGCGGCCGCCGATCGCGTGCGTCCGTCCATCGCCCTCTACATCGGCGGCATGGGGGCGAAGGCCGTGAACTTCCATGCCGACGTGTTCGGCCGGATGGGATACCCGAACGAGGTGGAGAAGATCCAGCAGCTCTTCCTCGGCGGGCAGAAGGCCGAGGCGATCGCCGCGGTGCCGACGCAGCTGATCGAGGACATCGCGCTGATCGGGCCGGTTGCCAAAGTTCGCGACGAGCTGCAGAAGTGGGAGCAGACGGTCGTCACCTCGCTGCTCGTTCAGGCCGACCCGCGGATGCTGCCGACGATCGCCGACGCGCTCGGCTGACCGCGTCGGGGCGGTCAGGCCGGCACTACCTCGATCGGGATGCCGTTGAGCGCGGCGGTTCCGGTGAGGCCGTCGAGCAGCTGGTCGTCGGCGAGCAGGTTCGAGTTGACGCCGGCATGCGCGGCGGCGACCCCGGTGCGCGCGCCGTCGGCGTCGTGACCCCAGCCGTGCGGGATGCTGACCACGCCCGGCCGGACGGTGTCGGTGATCTCGACCGGGACTGTGATCGCGCCAGCCCGCGTGCGCACGAGCGCCCGCCCGCCGTCGACCAGGCCGAGCCGCGCCGCGTCGTCGGGATGGATCTGCGCCGTGCATCGGTTGGCGCCGCGGACCAGTGGCGCCAGGTTGTGCATCCACGAGTTGTTCGAGCTGAGCTGCCGCCGCCCGATGAGCACCAGCTCATCGCCAACGCCATGGCCGAGCGCAGCGACAAGCCGGGGGATGTCGGCGGTGATCGCATCGGGCACCAACTCGATCGTGCCGCTGGCCGTGGCGAGGACGTCCGGGATCCGCGGCTGCAGCGGCCCGAGGTCGACGCCGTGCGGCGCAGCCTCGAGGTCGGCCAGCGTGAGTTCGTACGGTCCGGCACGCAGCATGAGCTCGATGAGCCGCGCGGGTCCCCGCCGCTGCCCGGCGGCCGCGACGTCCAGCCCGGCGCGGCGCGCGGCTTCCGCGGCCACGAAGTCGTCGATCGCGGCGACGTCCGCGTTCCACCCCTGCCCGGTGACGACACCGGCCAGCCGGAGCAGTGTCTGCCACTCCTGCGGCATGTCGGTCGCGACGAGCGCCGGTGACCAGTTGGCCACATTGCGGACCGCGAGCTGGTAGAAGACGAGGTCGTAGTGGTCGCGAGCCAGCGGCTCGGGGCCGGGCAGGATGACGTCGGCGTGCCGGCTGGTCTCGTTGAGGTAGACGTCCAGCGACACCATGAAGTCCAGCTGCTCGACGGCGTCGGTCAGCCGCGCGGCGTTGGGCGTGCTCAAGCACGGATTGCCGCCGACGGTGATCAGCGCCCGCACCTGCCCGTCCCCGGGCGTGAGGATCTCGTCGGCGAGGGTCGCGACCGGCAACTCGCCCATCACCTCGGGCAGTCCGCGGACCCGGCTGTGCCAGCGGCCGTGGACGAAGCCTCGGCGACGACCGGGCGCCGCGTTGGCCTGCCCCGCCGCGGCGAGCGGGAACATCGCACCGCCGTCGCGATCGAGATTTCCGGTGATCACGTTGAGTACGTCGACGAGCCAGCTCGCCAGCGTGCCGAACGCTTGGGTCGTCGTGCCGATCCGGGCGTACACCGCCGCTCGCTTCGCCGACGCGAGTTCTCGGGCCATCCGACGGATGGTGTCGGCCTCGATGCCGGTGACGGGGGCGACGGCCTCCGGCGTGAATGGGGCGCACAGTGCTGGGAGCTCGTCCAGGCCGGTGACGTGCCCGACCAGGCGACCGAGGGCGACTCGGTCCTCGGCGAAGATCACCTGCACGAGAGCGAACAGCAGCAGCGCGTCGGTTCCGGGGCGGATCGGATGGTGCTCGTCGGCCGCGTCGGCCGTTCGGGTGCGGCGCGGGTCGACGACAACGATCTTGCCGCCGCGCCGGCGGATACCCGTCAACCGTTCTCCGACGTCGGGTGCGGTCATGAGGCTGCCGTTGGAGATCAGCGGATTGGCGCCGAGCAGCAGCAGGTGTTCGGTGCGGTCGAGGTCGGGGATCGGGATGGTGAGCGGGTCGCCGAACAGGTACCCGGAGGAGAAGTGTTTCGGGATCTGGTCGACGGTTCCGGCCGTGTACATGTTCTGCGTGCCGATGGCCTTGTAGAGCACTCGGCCGTAGAGCAACGCGCCGACGTTATGCGACGAGGGGTTGCCCAGGTAGAGCGCGACGGAGTTGGGGCCGTGCTCGGCGATCAGCCTGGGCAGTCGCGCGTCGATCTCGGCGAACGCGTCGTCCCACGTCGTCTCGTGCCACGTACCGCCACGCTTCACCATCGGCCGGCGCAGCCGATCGGGGTCCTCGTGCAACGCCTTGAGCGACGCGCCCTTCGGGCAGATGTAGCCGTGCGAGAAGACGTCGCTGTCGTCGCCCCGCACTGTGCTGATCGCGTCGCCGTCCATGGTCACCTGAAGGCCACACGTTGCCTCACACAGCGGGCAGGTGACGAACGCGGTCGTCACCGCTCGGCTGCCTTCGCGAGTTCGTGCCGATCCAGCCAGTCGATCACGCGGGCCGCGACCTCGTCGGGCACCTCCAACTGCGGGGTGTGTCCGACACCGTCGAGCACGACGCTGTCCCAGTGCGGGTTGGCCGCGGCGAGTTTGCGCGCCGCGGCGACGGGCACCAACCGGTCGCGGTCGCCGTGGATGAGCAGGACCGGGCAGGAGATGGTGCGCATCAGCGCCTCGTAACGCTGCGGCCGCGCGAGTACCCGCAGCAGCGACCGGGCGGCCTGTAGGAATTCGGCTTCCGGGTTCGGCAGTTCGCGCCGCTCCCGCGCGAGTGCCATCGCCGCTTCGAGCACGTCGGCCGACGCCCGTCGCGGATCGGCGAAGCAGAGATCCACGACGCGCTGGACCAGCTGGCGCTCGGTCAGCCGGCGGTTGCCATAAGCGAGGTAGCGCTCGCCGAGAAAAGGCAGCGCGTAGAGCAAGAATTGCGAGGCGACCTGCAGGTCGGGCAACTGGCGCGGAACCGGGATCGACGGGTCGACGAGCACCAGCCCGGCGACCGCGTCCGGGTGCGCCGCGGCCTGGATCATGGAGATCATCCC
>JAODNL010000436.1 GCA_025465405.1 Pseudonocardiales bacterium
ACCTTGCCGGAGCGGAACGCGCGCAAGGCCTGCTCACGCGCGCCCTGGCCCAAGTCGCCGTGCACCGCGGCGGCGGCGAACCCACGTCCGACGAGATCGTCGACGACCTTGGCGGCGGTGCGCTTCGTGCGGGTGAAGATCAGTGTGAGGCCGCGGTTGCGGGCCTGCAGGACGCGGGCGAGCAACTCGGTCTTGTCCATCGAGTGGGCGCGGTAGGCGAACTGGTCGATGTGATCGGTGCGCGGAGTTTCGGTGCCGTGCTCCGCACGGATCTGGATCGGCTGGTTGAGGAACGTCCGGGCCAGGGCAACGATCGGGCCGGGCATGGTCGCGGAGAACAGCATCGTCTGGCGCTGGGCGGGCACCATCGCCATCAGCTTCTCGATGTCGGGCAGGAAGCCGAGGTCGAGCATCTCGTCGGCCTCGTCCAGCACGAGGATCCGCGCCGCCCCGAGCACGAGCAGGCCCTGCTGAGCCAGGTCGAGTAGCCGGCCAGGTGTGCCGACGACGACGTCCACGCCCTTGCGCAGTGCCTCGGTCTGCGGCTCGTACGCGCGTCCGCCGTAGATCGTGACGACCCGGGCGCCAAGTCTCTTGCCGGCGGCGGCGAGGTCGCCGGACACCTGCACGGCGAGCTCGCGCGTGGGCGCGATCACGAGCGCCTGGGGCGCGGCCGCCGCACCGCCCGGGAGGTTGAGGCGGTTCAGCAGCGGGACGCCGAAGCCGAGCGTCTTGCCGGTGCCCGTCCGGGCCTGGCCGATGAGATCATTGCCCGCGAGCGCGATCGGGAGCGTCAATTCCTGGATGGCGAAGGTGCGGGTGATGCCGACCTCGGCGAGCGCTTCGACGATCTCGGGCCGGATGTCGAACTCGCTGAACGCCGGGCTGTCGTCGCGAACGGGAGCGCGCGCGGCGAGTGGCGCCGGTTGCTCGGGCTCGGTAGTCGGCAGGGTGGATGTCGAGTTGTCGGTCATGTGCGTCCTCTGTGCGGGTGCGCCGACCGGCTCGTCCGTGCTGATGTTCGTGGGCGCCTGCGACCCAGTTCGAGAGGGAGGCGCCGGGGAGTGCGGTCAACGCGCAGATTCGTGGTGCTCTTGTGCTGCCCAGTCTAGCCGTCCGGTCCGGATACCCTGCGCACGTGCCTTCCCCTGAAGCCCTCGTCGACCTGCTGGGTGCGCTTGCCTATGGCGAATTGAGCGCCTTCGATCGGCTCGCCGACGACGCCCGCATGGCGCCGACGCTGCCGGGGCGTGCCGAGATGTCGGCGATGGCGACGGTCGAGTTCGGCCACTACGAGCGGCTGGCCGCCCGCCTGCGCGAACTCGGCTCCGCGCCCGAGGAAGCGATGGAGCCCTTCGTCGCGGCGCTGGAGAGCTACCACTCGCTCACGACGCCCTCGACCTGGCTCGAGGGTGTCGTGAAGGCCTACGTCGGCGACGGGATGGCCGCGGACTTCTACCGCGAGGTCGCCACGTTCGTCGACGCGTCGACCCGTGCATTGATCAATGAGGTGCTGACCGACGGAGGACGGGCCGAGTTCGCGGTACGCGAGGTCCGCGCGGCGGTGTCCGCGCAGCCGGCGCTCGCCGGACGGCTGGCGCTGTGGGCGAGGCGGCTGGTCGGCGAAGCGATCAGCCAGACCCAGCACGTGCTCGCCGATCGCGACGCGTTGATGGTGTTGCTGGTGTCGGGCACCGGCGACCTGACCGGAGTCGCGGGACTGATCGGGCGGATCACCGATCGGCACGAGGACCGGATGATCGCCCTCGGCCTGAACAGCTGACGCGCACCTGCGTCCAGACCGATCCGCGGCGGTGCAACAGAAACCGACCGGCGGCCGTGTAGCTCGTGTGCCAGTGGTGTCGATCGAGCGAGAGCGGGCGAGTGTGGACGCTGTCGCGCCCTGTTTCGACGACTTCGTCCGCGACCACCAGGTCGCCCTCGTCCGCTATGCGACGCTGCTGTGCGGTTCACGACACCAGGGCGAAGACCTCGTGCAGGAAGTCCTCGTGCGCCTCTATCCGCGGTGGACGCAGCTGTCGCTCAAGAACGGGAACCTCGGCGCCTACGTACGGCGCTCGGTCACCAACGAGTTCCTGTCCTGGCGGCGGCGGTGGCACACGCGTCATATCCACCTGAGCAGCGACGACACCTATGCCGATGTGCCGGACGATCCGTGGGCCGACGGGCCGGACGAGCAGTTGTGGCAGCTGTTGTTGCGGCTGCCCGGGCAGCAGCGGGCCGCGGTCGTACTGCGCTACTACGAAGGGCTCGAGGACGCCGAGATCGCCGAAGTGCTGGGGTGCCGGCAGCCGACGGTGCGGGCCCACGTCAGCCGCGGACTCGCGGCGCTACGGAAGTCGCTGGTCGGACGGGTGGACGGAGGGCGGTCCGATGGATGACCTCGAGCGCGACCTGCAGCGGGTGCTGACCGCTCGGGTCGACGATGTGCGCCCGCAGCTGACCGGCGCGACGATCCAGGAAGCGGCGGCCCGCCGGCGGGCCAGGCATTCGCATGTGTACGCGCCGCTGGCCGCGGCTGCGGTGGTTCTCGCGATCGCCGTGCTCTCGGTCGTCCTGCTGGGTCACGACGGACGCAAGGCACAGCCGGCCGGCCCGGCCAACTCGAGCACCACGTCCGATACGTCTGCGCCGGCGCCACCGACGCGCAGCGCGCCACGGAACCCGGTCACGCGGACGTCGGCCCCGATCCCGACGTCGAGCGCGGTAACGACGGCGAATGGCGCGCCGGCGCTGCCGAGCGCATCGCTACCGGCTAAGGCCCCAACCGGGATGCCGGCCAAGACGCCGACCGGGATGCCGGCTAGGACACCGACCGGGATTCCGGCCGTCACGACTGCGATACCCGGGGCGCTCGGCGACGCGTGCAACGGATCGGCCCCGTGCCGCGTGCAGGTCACGTCCAGCACAGATCCAGCACGAGGAGCGTCGCGATGAAACGATCCACACGTACGGCGGCCGGTACTTGCGTGGCCGGCATCGGCCTCTGCGTCGGCGTGGGCCTCGGTCTGGCCGGCCCGGCCGCCGCGGCACCCGCACCCACACTTCCTCCGAGCCCGGCGGTCACTACGCCTTCGATGCCGGCTCCCCCCACCGTCGTGCCTCAGGCCAGCACGCCCGCGCAGGCGCCCGACACCATCCAGGTTCCCGCCGGCAACGCCGGCGTCTCGGGCACAGCGAGTAATTCCGGCACCTGGGAGATCGCGGCCCTGGTCGGTGCGGGTGCCGTCGCTCTCGGCGGCGCGGGCGTCGCCGTGCGCCGGCGCTGATGCCGGCCGGCCGGCTGGCTGCTCGTCGCGGCGGCTATGTCGTGCCGGCTCTCGTGGCGTCCGGGGTGGGCTGCCTGCTGGTCGCCGCCGTCCTCGGCCTGCACAACGGCACTCGCGCCAATGGTCGCGGACGAGTGGCCGCCGCCGTCCACGCAGTCGACCGAGGCGAACTGCCCGCCGATGTCGCAACGACGCCGGCGTCGATACCGGCGCGGCCCGTCGGCCGCATCAGCCGGCTGCGTCTGGCCCGCCTCGGTGTCGACGCTCCGGTCGTGCCGGTGTCAGCTCCGGGCGGCGTCATGCAGATTCCGCAGGACCCCGGCGTGGTCGGCTGGTGGTCCAGCGGTGCGCGACCAGGCAGCCCGCGCGGAAACGTCGTGATCGTGGGCCACGTCAACTTCCACGGCGTCACTGGCGCTCTCGCCGCGGTTCCCGACAGCCGGCCTGGTGACGCCGTTGTCGTCGCCGGCTCGACGGCCTCCCTGCGCTACGTCGTCCGGGCGATCCGCGTCTACCCCAAGGCCACCGGCCTCCCGCCGGTGATCTTCGCGAGGGACGGACCGCAGCAGCTTGTGCTGATCACGTGCGGCGGCCCGTTCGACCCGAGCACGGGGAACTACGAGGACAACATCGTCGCCTTCGCGACACCGATCAGCTGACACCGAGCAGGAGTGCATCGGCTGGGCACACTGACTGAACGGGGGCCGTCCCGGGTCGGAGGCGACGGAATGAGTGACGAGCAAGCCGGTGCCGGCGCGGCCGTAACGCAGCAGCGACAGCCGATGGTGGTGGGCCTGCTGACCGCGCCGGGGCTCGCCCAACAGGTGGCCGAACAGCTCGCGGTGCAGCTGCCGCCGCTACTCAGTCGGCGCCATCCCGAGTTCGACTGGCATGTCGTCGTCGAAGCCGATCCATTCGTCGGGACGCCGGGACTGGGTGTCGATCTCGTCCGGGCGGCTCGCGAGCGGATGCAGCAGGAGCACTGGCAGCTGGCCGTCTGTCTGACGGACCTGCCGCTGCACGCCGGGCGACGTCCGGTGACTGCGCAGGCGAGCGTCGTGCTGGGTGTCGGGCTGGTGTCCGTGCCAGCCCTGGGTGCCGTCGAGCTCGACGAACGCACCCTGCAGGCGACGCTCCGCGTGCTCGACAGCCTGCTCAGTCCGGACGGAGCCAGGCCCCGGCGACCCCGTTCGGCCGGGCGCCGGTATTCACTTCCGACGGCCCCCCGGCAACAGCTGAAAGCGGCCGCGTCCCCGCTCGGTCGCGTGGACATTCCCGACGACACCACCGTCCGCTACGTCGCGGCGCCAGGAGCTGGGACGGCCCGGCTGCTGCTCGGGCTGGTGCGCAGCAACCGGCCGTGGCGCTTCATCACCGGGCTGTCGCACGCGCTCGTTGCCGCGCTCGGCACCGGGGCGTTCGGGCTGACGTCGCCGGCGATCTGGCGGGTGGCCGACGCCATGAGCTGGCCGCGGCTCGCGCTCGTGGCGGTCGGCTCCCTTGTCGCGATCAGCCTGACGCTGATAGTGGCCCACGACTTGTGGGAGCGAACGGCGCCGCTGTCGCTTCACAATCCGGTGTCGCTCATCAACATCGCGACGGCCAGCACAGTTGTGTTGGGCGTGTTGACTCTCTTCGCGGCCCTGCTGGTCATCACGGCCGTGTGCGCCGTCGCCTTGATCCCAGGAAGTGACCTGGCGACGGAGTTGCAACACAGCGTCCCGATCACCGACTACGTGCGTATCGCGTGGGTGGTGAGCTCGCTGGCCACGATCGGAGGTGCGCTCGGTGCGGCTGTCGAGAGCAACCTCGCGGTGCGCGAAGCGGCCTACGGGCTGCGCCCGGCCGACCGCGACGAGGCGGCGAAATCGGGACGTTGAACGGCGCCCTCGATCAGTTACGCGTCCGCTCAGCCGCCGGCGAAGCCGACGCGTCGCACGTCGGCCTGGGCGATCTCGACGTAGGCGATCAGATTGGCCGGCACGATGACCTTGCGGCCCTTGTCGTCGGCGAGCGACAGCTGACCGTCGACGCTCTTGAGGGCATCGGCCACGACCTGCTCGACCTCCGCCGGAGTCAGCGCGCTCTCCAGCACGATCTCGCGCGGCGTGTGCAGCACGCCGATCTTGACCTCCACGCGGTCCTCCTGCTGTTGTTCGACGTCGGTCCAGCACAACGCTAGCCGACGCCCTCGGGTCGGGCCGCCGACCCGAGTGCGCCGACAGCGAACAGCTACGTAGGCCCGGTCTCGGCCTGCCGGGG
>JAODNL010000474.1 GCA_025465405.1 Pseudonocardiales bacterium
CTAAGGAAATGGGAGACGAGGAACCCGGACCGTCAGTTCGGGTTAACCAGCAGTTCGGTTTTAGTGAATGGGCAGGCCGACGTGCTCAGCAAGCCGGGCGGCTTCGGCAGCGACACCCCGGCGTCCATGCTCGATGACGGCCTCCAGCAGCCGGTGAGCCGCAGGGCGATAGGCCACATCCTCCGGCGCTTCCCGCCTGGCCGTCTGGAGCACCACGAGAGCGCTGGCGAACTCCCGCCGTTGCGCATAGGCCTTGGCTTCTTCGAGCAGGAAGGCCACTCGACGCTCGATCGACGGGGAGCGATCGTGATCCACATGCTCGGCCAGACGCAGGGCTTCCGCCGCCTCGCCTACTTCTACTTCCACGCTCACGGCGTACATCGCGACATTCGTGGGCACAAACGCGGTCCAGGAGGCGTTGCACTCACCCGTCCGCTCGGCCAGGGGTGCCGCGGCCCGCACGCGCTCCCGAGCTATCCAGACCTCGCCCCGCCGCACGCTGGCGACCGCCGCAAGCAGCGTCAAGGCGCCGTAAAGCGCCGTGGCGTCAATATCGTTTGCCTCTACCAGGGGAGCGAGCGCTTCAGCGCCTCGCATGGCTACGTCTTCGGCACCTTCGGCCTGGTGATCGGCGAGCAGGACGTGGGCAAGATTCCACCGGGCAGCAGCCAGGCGGTGCGGTCATCAGTGGATTCGGCCGCCCGGATCGCCCGGTCCGCTACGAGCAAGGCCAGATCACCACGGCCGACCCGCTTGGCGACCGTGCGCAGCAGACCGTACAGATCGGCTGCACAGCACTGCATGGCCCGACGTTCCGCCCGCTCACCCTCACTCCGGTACCACCGTTCGCCCATCTCAGTGTCTGTGATGAGCGCCGGCAGTTGACTGCCAAGCTTGGTGTAGCGGTGCGGCGAGGTCTGCCAGATCCGCCAGGCCGACCGCACGCGTTCATGCAACTCGGGTACTGATGGCGGCTCGTACGGCGGCACAGGTTGCGTCAGCGCCCGGTACAGAGCCGCTCCCGTATCGGTCATGCACGGCCGGTTCCTGTCACCAGCCGGCGGTTGTTCGACCAGCCCGGAGAGCGGCACGTTCAGCACCTGGGCGAGTTGGGTCAGCACGGGGATGGTGGGGAGCTTCTTGCCATGCTCGATCTGGTGCAGGTAGTCGGCCGTGATGCCGGCCAGGCCGGCCACCACCACCTGTGTCCGTTGGCTGGCCACGCGTGCAGCACGCACTCGCGCACCGATCATCCCGGCAAGTTGTTCGTCCATCCCTTCCTTCCCTTAGAAGGTCTGAGCAGCACAGATCGTACGCCGGTCATCCTGAACGATGGCAGACTGCACGCGTGTCCCCCGGATCCACCTCTCGACCTGCGCTGCGCCTGCTTGTGCTGTGGGATGTCGACCACACGTTGATCGAAACCCGTGGCGTCGGCCGCGCCATCTACGACCGAGCCTTCCCGATAGCCACAGCTAAGCCGCTCGCCGAGCTGGCCTCGGTCTCCGGGCGCACCGAGCTGGACATAATGGCCGAAACCTTGCGCATCAACGGCATCCAGCCGACGGACGAAATGGTCGCGACGCTGGCGGCTGCCCTGATTCAGGGCTATGAGGATGCGCGCGACGAGCTGCGAACTGTCGGCCGTGCCCTGCCGGGCGCGCACGATGTCCTCGCCAGCCTCGCCAACGAGCCCGCCATTCACCAGAGCGTGTTGACCGGCAACCTGCGCGAGGTGGCACGGATCAAGCTCGAGACCTTCGGCCTCGACGGTTACCTCGATCTGGCCAGCGGGGCGTACGGCGATGACGACTCGGACCGGCCAAAACTGGTCGCCCTCGCTCAACAGCGCGCCGCCGAGCGGACGGGTGTCGTCTTCGGCAACGATGCCACCGTGCTCGTCGGTGACACGCCGAAGGATGTTGAAGCAGGCCTGGCGGCCGGCGTACGGGTCATCGGAGTGGCGACAGGAAAAACCAGCGTGCAGGAGTTGCGGCACGCGGGCGCGCACGATGTGACAAGCGACCTGAAGGAGGCCCAAGTCCCTCTGAGCCTGTTGGTCCGGCATACGATGTAGTTCGACACGTAGACCCATCGCTTGGCTGTGCCGCACTGCCTCGCGAGGCTGCCTCCATGGTATTAGCAAGTGGCCGTTCCTTGCACCTTGTACAGCGCCGGCGTCATCCCGCGGTCCGCTCTCCCACGCAGCGCCTCCGACGGCCGGTTCAGTCCGCCTCGAAGCCGTGCTGAGTACATCCACGATGGCGATGCCTTTTGCAAATGGGCGATGTGACGGACAGGCCGACGCGGCGCATGAAGGAAACGCACCCGTCGCATCTTGAGTCGCAAGAATCGAAAGTCGCAGGTCTCGCACTCGTAGACGGTGAGCGGCCGGTGGGCCGCCCTGGCGGAACGACGATCGCAGCTGGGGGACTTGCTGCCGTCGCCAGGCTGTGTCCGGCGGCCCCACGAGCAGAAGCGCCTGGCGGCTCCGAACCCGAGATTCGTGGGGCCCCGACCGTGTGTCTCGAAGGTCCCCTGGACCGCCCCGAAGCCGGTATATCGCCACCACCAGGATGACCCGGGGTTTTGTCCACCCCGAGACGACCACCCACCTCGAGCATTGCCCTGTCTTCA
>JAODNL010000510.1 GCA_025465405.1 Pseudonocardiales bacterium
GCGGTCGGGCTCTCGACGACCGAAGCGTGCGGTGACACGCCCCGCGTCATGCTCGGCTGCCCGCTCGAGGGAGTGGCCGCCGACTCCGTCCTCGACGCCGGGCCGGTGTTGCGTGAGACCGTCGACAGATATCTCGGCGACCCGGCGTTCTCCAACCTGCCGCGCAAGTTCAAGACCTCCATCTCCGGCTGCGCCAGCCACTGCACCAACCATGAGATCAACGACATTTCGTTCGTCGGCGTGGTCGGCCCGGACGGGTCCGCCGGCTTCGACCTGTGGGTCGGCGGCGGCCTGTCGACCAACCCGATGTTCGCGCAGCGGCTCGGCGTGTTCGTGCGGCCGGAGGAGGTCAGCGAGGTCTGGGCCGGTGTCACCTCAATCTTCCGCGACTACGGCTACCGCCGCCAGCGCAACCACGCGCGCCTGAAGTTCCTCATGGCCGATTGGGGGCCGGAACGGTTCCGCGCGGTGCTGGAGGGCGAATACCTGAAGCGGGCGCTGCCGGACGGCCCGCCTCCCCCGGCGTCACCGGCGCACCGCGACCACACCGGTGTCGCGCGCCAGCAGGACGGACTGTTCAGCGTCGGCGCCACGACCCGATCCGGACGCACATCAGGTACCGCACTGCGCGAGGTCGCGGCCCTCGCCGAGCGCTACGGCAAGGGACGAGCCCGGCTGACCGCCCAGCAGGGAATCGTCGTGCTGGACGTCGACGAGGCGAGTACCGATGCCTTGTCCGACGAACTCGATCTGATCGATCTCACCGTGCGCCCGTCCGCGTTCCACCGCGGCACGATCGCGTGCACCGGCATCGAGTTCTGCAAGCTCGCACTGGTGGAGACGAAGGGTCGCGCCGAGACGATCCGGCGCGAGCTGGAGAAGCGGCTGCCCGATTTCGACACGCCGATCACGATCAACGTCAATGGCTGCCCGAACTCCTGCGCCCGGTTCCAGGTCGCCGACATCGGCTTCAAGGGCATGGTGCAGAAGGGCGCGGACGGCGACGTGGATGCCTTCCAGGTTCACCTCGGCGGCCAGATGGGCACGGAGGCCGCTTTCGGCCGCAAGTTCCGTGGCCTGAAGGTCAGCGCGGAGGAAGCACCCGGCTATGCCGAGCGCGTCCTGCGCGGATATCTGCAGCGACGGGAAGAAGGAGAACCGTTCGCCGCTTATGTAAGCCGAGCGGAGGAAGAATGGTTGCTGTAGCTACGCGAGAAGAGCTGCGCGCGCTCGCCGAGCAGGCGGGCGACGAGCTCGAGGGCGCCTCGGCGCTGGAGATCCTGTCCTGGGCCGACGAACAGTTCGACTCGGCGTGGTGCATTGCGTCGTCCATGGCCGATGCCGTGCTGCCGCACCTCGCGTCTCGGGTGCGCCCCGGTGTCGACGTGCTCTTCCTCGACACGGGCTATCACTTCGCCGAGACGATCGGCACCCGCGACGCCGTCGGCGCCACACTGCCCGTCACCATCAAGACACTGACTCCGAAGCGCACCGTCGCCGAGCAGGACGCCAGCTTCGGCGCGCGCCTTTACGAACGCAACCCCGACCAGTGCTGCGCCCTGCGCAAGGTCATGCCACTGCGAGAGGGCCTGTCGTCGTACACGGCCTGGGCGTCCGGCCTGCGTCGTGACGAGGCGGTGACCCGTGCGAAGACCCGCGTCGTCGAATGGGACGAGGGCCGGTCGATGGTCAAGCTGAATCCGATCGCGGCCTGGACGCAGGACGACGTCGATGCGTACATCACTGAGCACGGTGTCATCGTGAACCCGCTGCTGTTCGACGGTTACGGCTCGGTGGGGTGCGCGCCGTGCACACGGCGGATCGCCGCCGGTGAGGACGCGCGAGCCGGTCGCTGGGCGGGCCTTTCGAAGATCGAGTGTGGCCTGCACTCCTGATCCGGTCCGGGTCGGTACGTTCGGCTGGTGCATCCCAACTGTGTAGCCGTCGACGCGATCCTCGAGGCGGCGGGCGCGGCGGGACGAGTTCGGATCCTGCCTGACGCGGTTCCCACGGCGGCGGCGGCCGCGGGGCTCGTCGGCGTCGACGTCGGCGCGATCGCCAATTCCCTTGTGTTCACGACCGCTGAGCACGAGCCCCTACTGGTGATGACCAGCGGCGCGCACCGGGTCGACACCGCGAAGGCGGCGGTGCTCGCCGGAACCGGCCGGCTGTCCAGGGCCACTCCGGAATTCGTGTATGCGGCGACCGGTCAGCGGATCGGCGGAGTAGCGCCCGTCGGCCACCCGCGACCACTGCGCACCCTCGTGGACATCGCGCTCGAGATCTATCCGGAGATCTGGGCGGCGGGCGGAATCCCGCACGCGGTCTTTCCCACCACGTTTGCCGAACTGGTCCGGCTCACTGGTGGTACGCCGGCCGAGATCGCGTAGGAGTTGCTCGTGCTGGGCGACGTCGAGGCGGTCACCGCGCGGATGTTCGCAGTTCTGGACTCGTAGGGCACGATCGACGGATGCGACCTGCTGAGCGGCCCGAGGTGAACACCTGGGTGCAGGTGTGGACCGGGCGGCAGTTCGCGGCTCGGGTCAACGAGGCGATGGACATCTACGTCCAGGCGATGCAGTACCCGAGCCACACCGGAGCCCAGCGGGCCGTGACCGCCCGGCGGCACACCTCGCACGAGGGCTTTGCCTGCCGGGCCGCCGTCGACGACGACGACCGACTGCTCGGGTTCGGCTACGGGTACACGACGCTGCCCGGGCAGTGGTGGCACGACCTGGTGCGCAAGGCGATGCCGGCGACGATGGCCGCCGAGTGGCTCAGCGACTCCTTCGAACTGTCCGAGCTGCACGTGCTGCCGTCGTATCAGGGTCACGGGATCGGTCGGCGGCTGCTCGCCGACCTGGCCGGCGGCATCGAGCATCAGGCGATGCTGCTGTCGACGCCCGACGCGGACACCCGCGCGTTCCGGCTCTACCGGCACGTCGGCTTCCTCGATCTGGCTCGGCACTACCTGTTCCCCGGAGACGCCCGGCCGTTCGCGGTGCTCGGTGCCCGCCTTCCGCTCGCCGCTCTGGCCGACCATTCGGGCGATGGCCGCTGACGCGCTGCCGAGCCGGACGGGCGGTCGGGCGATGGCCGCTGACGCGCTGCCGAGCCGGACGGGCGGTCGGCGGCGAGCCGGACGAGCGGTCGGGCGGTCGGCGGCGAGCTGGCTAGATCCGGGCGGCCAGGGACAGGTTCGTCCACACCTCACGCGTGGCCTTCGAGCGGTTCAACGTGTAGAAGTGGATACCCGGCGCACCCTCGTCGAGCAGCCGCTGGGTCAGGCGCGAGGCCTCCTCGATGCCGAGCGCGCGCACCGCTTTCGCGTCATCGGCCACGGCGGCGAACTTCGCCGCCAGCGCGGGTGGGAACGGCGCGCCCGACAGTTGCTCGGAGCGACCGATCGTGCCCATGTTCGTCACCGGCATCAGGCCGGCGATGATCGGCACGTCGCAGCCGGCGGCCGCCACCCGATCCCGAAGCCGCAGGTAGTCGCCGGCATCGAAGAACATCTGCGTCACCGCGTAGTCGGCGCCGGCCCGGCATTTCTCGACGAAGTACCGCGTGTCGTCCTCGACAGACGTCGAACGCGGATGCTGATACGGGAACGCAGCCACACCCACGGTGAACTGCCCGTGCGCGCGCAGTAGCCGGACCAACTCCGCGGCGTAGTTGAGGCCCTCCGGATGCGCAACCCATTCGCCCATCGGATCACCGGGCGGATCGCCCCGCAGCGCGAGCATGTTCGTCACGCCCGCGGCCGCGAGCCGGCCGATGATGCCGCGCAACTCGGCGACCGAATGGTTCACGGCCGTGAGGTGCGCGACGGGCAGCAACGTCGTCTCCGTCGCGATGTGTTCGGTGATCCGGATCGTGCTGTCGCGCGTCGAGCCGCCGGCGCCGTAGGTCACGGAGACGAATGAGGGGCGCAGCGGCTCCAGCTCCCGGATCGTGTGCCACAGCAGGCGTTCGTCCTCCACCGTCTTCGGCGGGAAGAACTCGAACGAGAACGTCGGCGCTCCCGTGGCAAGGCAGTCCCGGACCGTTCGCGTCATGCGCTCAGCGTAGTGTCCAGCGGGTGTACGGGCCCGCTGAAGCGTTGATCGGACGCGTCGATGCGGCCCTCACCACCTTTCTCGATGCGCGCGCGCAGTCCCTGGCCGAGGTCGGAACCGATCTTCTCCCGCTCACGGATGCCGCCCGCACGTTCGTGCTCGACGGCGGCAAGCGGTTGCGGCCGAGCTTCGCATACTGGGGCTGGCGCAGCGTGCGGGGCCCGGACGACGACGACCACGCGCTCGTCACCGCCGCGGCAAGCCTGGAACTGCTGCACGCCTGCGCACTCGTCCATGACGACGTGATGGACTCGTCGGCCACGCGGCGGGGCCGTCCCTCCGCGCACGCCGCGTTCGCGGACCTGCATCGCCGATCGACGTGGACGGGCGACCCCGACGTCTTCGGCACCGCATCCGCGATCCTGCTGGGTGACTTGCTGCTGTCCTGGGCCGACGCCATGTTCGCCGGCGTCGATCTCGCAGCCGACGCCCAGCCCGGCACCCGCCGGATGTGGGACGAGATGCGTCAACTGGTGATGGCCGGCCAGTACCTCGACATCCAGGTGCAGGCACGTGGGGCGTTCTCCGCGGACGATGCGCTGCGGGTCGCGAAATTCAAGACGAGCAAGTACACGATCGAGGGGCCGCTGCACTTCGGGGCGGCCGCCGCGGCGGCATCGCGCGAGGTGTTCGCGGCGCTCTCCGGCTACGGCCTGCCGCTCGGCGAGGCGTTCCAGCTGCGTGACGACGTGCTCGGCGTGTACGGCGACCCGTCCCGCACCGGCAAGCCGGCCGGCGACGATCTTCGCGAAGGCAAGCGCACGTTGCTCGTCGCGCTGGCGATGGAGCACGCGGACCACGCGCAGGCCGCGCTGCTACGCCGGGCACTCGGCGACCGCGCCCTCGATGACGACACCGTCGAAGCGCTGCGTGAGGTGATCGTCCGGACCGGCGCGCTCGCGCAGGTCGAGCAGCGCATCGCCTGCCGCGCCAGTGAGGCCCGAGCCGCGTTACGCACCGACGTCCTCGGCCCGGACGCCCGGGACGCGCTGGACCTGCTCGCCGTGGCCGCTACCGAACGGCACACCTGAGCGGCGTCGGCGCCGCCGGCAGCTGCCTGCGGCCGGCACAGTAACGTGCTGTGAGATGCGCATCGTTCCCGGCCGGACCGATTCGGTCATCGTGGTGGGAGCCGGCCTCGGCGGCCTGTCCGCGGCGCTGTACCTGGCCGGTGCCGGCCGGCACGTCACCGTCGTGGAGCGCGAGGGCGTGCCGGGTGGACGCGCCGGCCTGATCCACGATCACGGCTACCGGTTCGACACCGGCCCGACCGTGTTGACGATGCCCGAGCTGCTCGCGCAGCCGCTCGCGGCGGTCGGCGAGGACCTCGACGACTGGCTGTCCCTGCACCGTCTCGACCCCGCCTACCGCGCGCGGTTCGCCGACGGCTCCAGCATCGACGTGCGGCCCGACGTCGACGCGATGGCCGACGAGATCGCCGCGACGTGTGGGCGCAAGGACGCCGACGGTTACCGCCGCTTCGTGGCGTTCCTCCGCGAGCTGTATCGCGTCGAGATGCCGCACTTCATCGACCGCAACCTCGACTCACCGCTGCAGCTCGTCGGCGCACCGCTGGCCCGGCTCGCCCTCATGGGGGCATTCCGCCGGCTCGCCCCGAAGGTCGCCAGCTATGTCACCGACGAGCGGCTGCGCCGACTGTTCTCCTTCCAGGCCATGTACGCGGGGCTGGCCCCGGCGCAGGCGCTGGCGATCTACGCCGTGATCACCTACATGGACTGCGTGGAGGGCGTGTACTTCCCCGAGGGCGGGATGCACGCCGTGCCACGGGCCCTGTGCGGCGCGGCCGCGGCGCACGGTGTCACCTTCCGCTACAACACCACCGTCGCCGGCATCGAGGTGAGCAGCGGCCGCGCGCGCGCGGTCGTCACCGCCGACGGGGAGCGCATCCCCGCCGACGCAATCGTCGTCAACGCCGACCTGCCGACCGCCTACCGGCAGCTGCTGCCACCCGGCTACGCGCCCCGCCGGCTGCGCAGCGCGCGCTACTCGCCGTCCGCCGTGGTGCTGCACGCCGGCTCGAGCACGTCGTTTGCCGGCGGGGCGCACCACACGATCAACTTCGGGGGCAGTTGGGATGCCACGTTCGAGCAGATCGTCGAGCGCGGCGAGCTGATGAGCGACCCGTCGTTCCTGCTGACGACACCGACGCTCACCGACCCGTCGCTTGCGCCCGCAAACCGGCATACCTACTACGCGCTGTTCCCGACGCCGAACCTCGACCCTCGTCGCGGCGCGCCGATCGACTGGGCGAACGAGGGCACCCGCTATCGCGAACGGATCATCGACACGCTGGAAAGCCGCGGTTACCAGGGATTTCGCGACGGCATCGAATGTGAGCACCTCATCACGCCGGCGGACTGGCAGGCGCAGGGAATCACGGCCGGCACACCCTTCGCGGCCGCGCACACGTTCGGCCAGACCGGGCCGTTCCGCCCGCCGACGCTCGATCGCCGCGTCGAGAACCTGGTGTTCTGCGGGTCGAACACGCAGCCGGGTGTCGGCGTGCCCATGGTGCTCGTGTCCGGACGCCTCGCCGCAGAGCGGATTACCGGTCACCTGTCACGATGACGAGGTGACGGCGCGGCACGACCTCGACGCGGCGGGCATCACCGAGCCGGCCCTCCGCGCAAGCTACGAGCGATGCCGGCGCCTCAACGCCGAACACGGCAAGACGTACTACCTCGCGACGCTCCTGTTGCCGCCGGCCAAGCGGCCGTATGTGCACGCGCTCTACGGCTTCGCTCGGCACGTCGACGACATCGTCGACGATCTCAATCCCGCACTCGACGCGCAGGAACGGGCCGCCCGGTTCACGACCTGGAGCGAGGACTTCCTCGCCGACCTCGACTGGGGAGCGACCAGCGATCCCGTCAGCCGCGCGGTCATCGACACGATCCAGCGCTGGGAAATCCCCACCGGCTACTTCGCCGACTTCCTCGACTCGATGCGACTGGACCTCACGGTCACCGGCTATGCCACCTACGACGAGCTCGCGCGGTACATGTGGGGCTCGGCCGGAGTGATCGGGCTGCAGATGCTGCCGATCCTCGGGCGCGCCGACGACAGCGTGCGCTGGGACGTGCTCGAACCACACGCCGTCGACCTGGGCCTGGCCTTCCAGCTCACCAACTTCATTCGGGACGTCGCCGAGGACCTGCATCGGGGGCGGGTGTATCTGCCGCAGGAGTCGCTGGACATGTTCGGCGTCGACCGCGATCGCCTGTGGCGCGGTCGCGTGGACGAACCGATCCGCAACCTGCTGGCGTGGGAGATCGAGCGGGCCCGTGGCCTGTACCGCAGTGCCGAGCAGGGCGTCGAGCTCGTCCACCCGACGTCGCGCGACTGCCTCCGCACTGCGCTCACGCTGTATGCGGAGATCCTCGACGCGATCGAGCGAGCCGACTACGACGTATTCCACGGCCGGGTTGCCGTCAGCACCCGCCGACGGGTCGGCGTCGGGGTCAGCGCATTGCGGAAGGCGTG
>JAODNL010000528.1 GCA_025465405.1 Pseudonocardiales bacterium
ATACAGGTAGACGTCCTTGATCACGTCGTCGCAGTCGATGTTCCCGGGTCAGAACCCCATGCCGCTCACTCCGAACCTCCGGCTACGGTACGGATCAGGCCGCGATCCCGCGCGTAATCAGCCAGCAGTGCTTGTAGCTGCTTGCGGCCGCGGTGCAGGCGCGACATCACCGTCCCGATCGGCGTGCCCATAATCTCGGCAATCTCTTTGTACGCGAATCCCTCGACGTCGGCTAGATACACGGCCAGGCGGAAGTCCTCGGGCAGCGCCTGCAGCGCCTCCTTGACGTCGGAGTCGGGCAGGTGGTCGAGCGCCTCCATCTCGGCTGACCGCAGGCCGCTCGACGTGTGCGACTCGGCGCGCGCGAGCTGCCAGTCCTCGACGCTCTCACCGTTGGACTCTTGCGGCTGGCGCTGCTTCTTGCGGTAGTTGTTGATGAATGTGTTGGTCAGGATCCGGTACAGCCAGGCCTTGAGGTTGGTGCCCTCGGTGAACTGGTGGAAGGCGGCGAACGCCTTGACGAACGTCTCCTGGACGAGATCCTCGGCGTCGGAGGGGTTGCGCGTCATCCGCATCGCGGCCGCATAGAGCTGATCCAGGAACGGCAGCGCGTCACGCTCAAACCGTGCGCGACGTTCCTCGATCGTCTCCTCAGCCACTGCGCTCCTCCGCTTGTCCCGCCCTCTCTGGGAGGATACGGCGGGCCGCATCACACCATTGAGACCGGGCTGCTCTTGAGCCGGCCAGAGCCCGAACGTCCGCACTGGACGCTCCCGCTCGGTAACCACCATTGCTTCGCCTCTCATTGACATCTTGCACCTTGAAACAGCGCGGAGCGGGTGCGGAATTCCCCTACGCTGGCCGTTTGTGGCAACCGGAACGCCGGCGACGGCGCTGCTGACCCGCGCAAATGCCGCGTTCACGCTGCATCCCTACCGGCACGACCCGCGCGTCGAGGCATTCGGCGAGGAGGCGGCGGCGGCGCTGGGTGTCGCGCCCGAGCGAATCTTCAAGACGCTCATCGCATCTGTGGACGGCCGGCTGGTGTGCGCCGTGGTCCCGGTGGCGGGCCGCCTGGATCTGAAGGGGCTGGCCGCGGCCGTCGGCGGCAAGCGAGCCGACTTGGCGGAGCCGGCCGCGGCGGCCAGGGCGACGGGATACGTCGTCGGCGGCATCTCGCCGCTCGGACAGAAGTCCCGCCTGCCCGTCGTCGTCGATGCCTCGGCCGAGTCGTTCGACACCGTCTACGTCTCGGCCGGCAAGCGTGGCCTGCAGGTGGAACTGGCGCCGGCAGACCTCGTGCGCCTCGCCGGCGCGGCGCTGGCGCCGATCGCGACGGCCTGAGCCGCCAGCCCGGCGACTGTCAGGCGAAGTCTTCTTCGCGGTATTCGCCGTCGGGGCGGACACCGCCCCGATCGGCTTCGGCGATGCGCAGTTCGACGCGGCGGATCTTGCCGCTGATTGTCTTGGGCAGCTCGGCGAATTGCAGGCGACGGATGCGCTTGTAGGGCGCCAGGTGCTCACTGCAGTACCACAGGATGTCACCGGCCAGTTCCTTGCTCGGGACGCGCCCGTCGACTAGCACGACGTATGCCTTGGGCACGGCCAGGCGCAGCTCGTCCGGCGCGGGCACGACCGCTGCCTCCGCGACGGCCGGGTGCTCGATCAGCACGCTCTCGAGCTCGAACGGGCTGATGCGATAGTCACTTGCTTTGAAGACGTCGTCGGTCCGGCCGACGTAGGTGATGTAACCGTCCGCGTCGCGGACCGCGACATCCCCGGTGTGGTAGCGGCCGCCGGCGAACGCCTGGCCGTTGCGCTCGTGATCGCCCGCGTAGCCCACCATCAGGCCGACCGGGCGGGTCTGGTCGGCGACGCCGCACTCGATGCAGATCTCGCCCTCGTCCGCTGGTTCGTCGGTGATCGGGTCGACGAGCGTGATCTCGAAGCCGGGCATGGGGCGGCCCATCGAACCGATCTTGATCGGCTGGCCGGGCGAGTTGCCGATCAGCAGGGACGTCTCGGTCTGGCCGAAGCCGTCGCGGATCGTGAGCCCCCACGCCCGGCTGACGTGCTCGATGACCTCGGGATTGAGCGGCTCCCCCGCGCCTACGAGTTCGCGCAATGACGTCTGCCACTGCGCCAGGTCCTGCTGGATGAGCATCCGCCACACGGTTGGCGGCGCGCAGAACGTCGTCACCTCCGCATCCCGCAGCACGTCGAGCATGGCGCGGGCATCGAAGCGGTCGTAGTTGAAGATCGCGATCGTGGCGCCCGCGATCCACGGCGCGAACACGCAGGACCACGCATGCTTCGCCCAGCCGGGGCTCGAGACATTGAGGTGCACGTCGCCGGGTTGCAGCCCGATCCAGTACATCGTCGAGAGGTGGCCGATCGGGTAGCTGACGTGGGTGTGCTCGACCAGCTTGGGGAGCGCGGTCGTACCGGACGTGAAGTAGAGCAGCAGCGGATCGTGCGCTCGCGTCGGACCATCCGGGCTGAACGGGTCGATGCTCTCGTCGATGTCGCCGTAGCGCAGCCAGCCCTCGACCGGCTCGCCGACCGCGACGCGGAGGTAGGCCCCGTGTACCTCGGCGAAGCGCTCGGTGACGTCGGAGCGGGCGATGACGGCACCTACGTCGCCGCGCTCGACCCGATCGTGCAGGTCGGCAGGTGCGAGCAGCGTCGTAGCCGGGATGATGACCGCGCCGAGTTTCATGGCGGCCAGCGTGGTCTCCCACAGCTCGACCTGATTGCCGAGCAGGACGAGCAGCCGCGTTCCCCGCCCGATGCCATGCGCCCGAAGCCAGCCGGCTACCCGGTCGGATCGCGTGGCCAGCTCGCGGAACGTGTAGGCCGCCTCGGACCTGTCGGCCTCGATGATGCGCAGCGCGGCGCGCCCGGGATGCTCGACCGCGAGCACGGCGTCGAACCAGTCGATCGCGAAGTTGAAGTGCTCGGGGCGGGGCCACTCGAACTGGGCGCGTGCAAAGTCGTAGTCGGTGCGGTGCGCGAGCAGGAAGTCCCGCGCCTCGCGGAACTGCTCGGTTGCCTCGGGAGACGTCACGCCTCGACATTGGCAGGTGCGGCAAGGGTTGTCACGAAGCCTACGACCGCGGCCGCGACCTGTGCGGTGCCCTTCTTCAGCGAATGATCGGCTCCGGCGATGACCACGACTTCGTCCACCGCGTCGGCGGGCGGCATCCCGAAGGCATCACGATCGCCCTGCACGACCAGCACGGCAACGGTGGGCAGGCCGAGCTCCTCGAGCCGGGATTTCTCCGGATTGCCCGGTGGGTGCACGGGAAACGCCAGCGCGACGACGCCACTGGCCGCAGCCGCGGTGGCGGTTCGGCAGGCCACCCGCGCACCGCTGGATCTGCCGCCGGTGACAAGCGGCAGCGCGCGGAGGCCGCGTTGCCGACGGGTCTCGGCGACCGCGGCGAGCCACGCCTCGTCGAGTCGCGCCGCGGGAGCCGGAGCCCGCCGTCCGGCCACGCGGTACGGCTGGGTGACTCGGGCGACGGCGATCCCCGCGGCCACGGCGGCATCGCGGATCGCGCGGAGGTCCGGCGTGTCCACGCCCCCGCCGGCGCCGTGACCGAGGACCAGCAGCGCGACCGGCGTGGTGCGCGGACGGTCCAGGTCGACCCACGCCGGACCGGAGGGCGTGTCGACGTCGATGCGACGGCGGCCTTGCGGGTGAGCGCTCATCGCGATGCAGCGTATGCCGTGACTAGCCCCGTGCGGCCGCCGCGGTTGCCGCCGCTAGGTGCGGCTCGATCTCGCGAAGGATCGCCGCGCGGGGTCGGGCCCCCACGGTCAGCGACACGATCTCGCCGTCGACGAACAGGGCCAGCGTGGGCATGCTCATGACCTGGTAGCGCCGGGTCGTCTCCGGGTTCGCGTCCACGTCGAGCGAGACGATCTTCACCCGGCCGGCTTCGTCGGCGGCGATCTGCTCTAGCACCGGTGCAACCATGCGGCACGGCGCGCACCAGGTCGCGGTGAAGTCGACGAGCACGGGCGTCGTGGATGCGAGCACGTCGTGGGCGAATGTGGCGTCGGTGGTGATGGCGATGGACATCCGATCTCCTTCAGTGGGGGCGAGCGGCACGAGCCGCGTGGACGGGCCGAGCGCTCAACGGTTGATCTGGGCGACGAGATGGTCGTGCGGGTTGACCCGCTGGCCGCACTCGCACACGAGCTCCGCGGTAACCCGGCCGCCGCAGGCGATATGGCGGTAGTCGACGTCACGGGTGGCTTCTCCGGTTAGGTGGCGCGCGCCCCAGTCCGAGATCGCGGCGAGAACCGGGAGGAGGTCGCGGCCGGCGCCGGTCAGCGCGTACTCCATGCGCGCGCGGCTACCTGGGTTGCGATAGGCGCGGGTGGCAAGGATGCCCGCGTCAGTCAGCCGCCGTAACCGGTCGGACAGGACCGCCCGGGGTGCGCCCGTCGCCTCCTGCAGCTCGTCGAAGCGGTGCAGCCCGAGCGATATCTCGCGCACGATGACCAACGCCCAGCGTTCGCCGACCACGCGCAGCGTAGCGCCCAGATCTGCCCTCACAGTTCTGAGTCTAGACCATGAATCCAGCTTGGGCATCCTCGTGGCGCCTGGGCACACTTGGCTGATGTGCGGTCGTTACGTCAACGTCGCGGCGAGCGGCGATCTGGTCGACGAGTTCGACGCCGACGACGTCATCGGCGACGAGCCCGGGCCGTCGTGGAACATCGCGCCGACCGATCCGGTGCGCATCGTCGTCCAGCGGGCCCCTCGGGGGGCCGATGCTGACGCGACGGTCCGGCAGATCCGGACCGTCCGCTGGGGGTTGGTGCCGAATTGGTCCAAGGCCCGGACGGGCGGCGCGAAGATGATCAATGCCCGGATCGAGACCGTCACTACCAAGCCGGCGTTCAAGACCGCCGCGGCCCGTCGGCGCTGCCTGATACCGGCGCTGGGCTACTACGAATGGCAGCAGACCGACGACGGCAAGATCCCGCACTTCCTGCACGATCCCGACGGGCACCTTCTGGCGATGGCCGGCCTCTACGAGCTTTGGCGCGACCCGACCCTTGCCGACGACGACCCGAACCGATGGCTGTGGACGTGCACGATCATCACCCAGCAAGCAACCGACCTGCTCGGGGAGATCCACGACCGCAACCCCGTTGTGGTACCGCGCGAGCTGCGCGCCGACTGGCTCGACTGCTCCAGCGACGACATCGACGCCGCGGCCCGCCTGCTCGAGCGGATCCCCGAAG
>JAODNL010000541.1 GCA_025465405.1 Pseudonocardiales bacterium
CGGACCAGCCGCCGTCACGTCGAACTCGGGATCGTCTTCGTAGAGCGTGCCAAGACCGAAAATGTCACGGCCCACCATGTGCAGCCGGGCGATGGACAGCTGCAGGCCCGCCTCACCGCCGGTCGCGGCCGCCACCCGGCGGTAGTAGCGCAACGCCCGGCGGCGGACGGTGTCCAGCCGCCTCGGGTCATGCAGCCGCAGGTCTTCGATGACGGCTCGGCGTACTTCGTCGTGCAGCGCGAGCTGGTCCTCGACCAGCATGGTCATGGACAGCGAGCAGAGCCGGACGAAGGCGGCATCGGCGTTCTCGGGCCCTAGCACCGCCGCGAGGGCCGCACGGTCGAAGCGATGCAGCACAGCAGCTGCCTGGACCGCCTCGCTGAACAACGCGCCGACCTCGCTGACAAGCTCGTCGACCGTCATGCGCACGGCGCTGCGCCATCGCGGCGACTGGCCGAGCTCGGCGTCCGGGGCGTTCACCAGCAGGTCGACAGCCAGTGACAACGTCAGCGGGTGCCCACCGGTACGCATGAGCACCTGCTCGCGGTGGGCGAGATCGTCGACCCCGCGCACGTCCAAGTAGCGGCGCTGTTCCTCCCGCCCGAGCGCGCCGAGCTCCAGGTGCCGCATGAGCGGCTCCCACTGACGCCAGGCCCGGCCGTGCAGGCGCTGGCGTCCGGACAGCACTACCCGGGTGCCCTGTTCGAGCCCGGCAAGTTCCTCCTGCAGCCGTGACACGGCCGGTCCGAGCGATTCGATCGAGTCGATCACGTAGAGCGTCTTGTCCTGCACCGGTCCGGCGAGCAGTGGCTGCGAGGCCTCGATCGCGCGGACGGCGCCCGCATCGGCCTGGCGGACCAGCCATCCCCGCTCGGCCGCGGTCCGCCCGAAGGCGGCCAGTAGCCAGCTCTTACCGATCCCGCCGACGCCGGAGACGGCCATGATCGGCGCCTCGTCGTTGGAGGCCAACCAGGACTCGAGCCGACTGAGCTCCGCGTCTCGGCCGACGAAGCGTTCCTGGTGCAGCCGACTCAGCAACTCGGTGAACGTCGTCATCGCGTCGCCAGCAGGCCGTCGGCTCGGGGTGTCGGCTCAGTCGACTCGCACGAACACGTGATCGCTGACGTGGCCGTCGAGGGCGGTGCGCTCGCCGTCGGTCCACACCTCGACGCCGGCCCCGGCCGGGCCGACGTGGATGGTGCGTCCGGGGCGCACGGCGGCATCGCTCAGCCGGCGCATGATGTCCGCGTCCGGCTGGAGCTGCTCGCTGATCCGATCCACCGTCACGACGGCGTCCGGACCCGCCGACGCGGCGGTGAGGCTGACCAGCGACGTCGAGTCATCGGCAGTCAGGAACGGCAGGCCGAGCTCGTCCAAACCGGGGATCGGGTTGCCGTGCGGGCACACCAGCGGCTTGTCGAGCAGCGCCACGATCCGTCGCTCGACGGCCTCGCTCATCACATGCTCCCAGCGGCAGGCCTCGATGTGCACTTCTTCCCAGTCGAGGCCGATCACGTCGGCCAGCAGCCGTTCGGCGAGCCGATGCTTGCGCATGACACCGATCGCCTCGTGCCGGCCCTTGTCGGACAGCTGCAGGTGCCGGTCGTCGGCAACGTGCAGCAGTCCGTCGCGCTCCATCCGCGCGACCGTCTGGCTGACCGTGGGACCACTCTGACCCAACCGCTCGGCGATTCGGGCGCGCAGCGGCACTACGCCCTCTTCTTCGAGCTCGTACACGGTCCGGAGATACATCTCCGTCGTGTCGATCAGGTCAGAGTGATGACTCACGGCTGGATCCTAGAGCCCTGACCGCGATGCCGCATTCGCCGGAAACTGCGTGGCGTCAGTCATCCAGGTAGTCGCGCAGCACCTGGGCTCGCGACGGATGACGCAACTTGGCCATTGTCTCGCGCTCGATCTGGCGGATCCGCTCGCGGGAGAGCTTGAACGCGCGTCCGATCTCGTCGAGCGTCTTCGGCTGACCGCCGTCGATTCCGTAACGCATCCGCACCACAGCGGCCTCGCGGGCCTCGAGTGTGTTGAGCACGTCGCTGAGCTGGCTGCGCATCAGGTCGGCCTCGACGCTCGTCTCAGCCGCGACCGTTGCCCGCTCGTCGGCGATGAAATCTCCGAGCGAGGCGTCGTCGTCCGCCCCGACGGTCTGGTCCAGGCTCACCAGGTCACGGGACAGGTCGATGAGCTCGCGGACCCGCTCCTCGGTGATGTCCAATTGCGCGGCCAGTTCGCTGTGGTTGGCCTCGCGGCCAAGTTCCTGGCTCAACTCGCGACGGATTCGCTGCAGCTTGTTGACCTGCTCCACCAAGTGGACGGGCAGCCTGATCGTGCGTGACTGATCGGCCATGGCACGGCTGATCGCCTGTCGAATCCACCACGTCGCGTACGTCGAGAACTTGAAGCCCTTCCGATAGTCGAACTTCTCCGCGGCGCGAACCAGGCCGATCGTGCCCTCCTGGATCAGATCGAGGAACGGCAGTCCCTGGTTGCGGTAGCGCTTCGCGATCGAGACGACGAGACGCAAGTTCG